>JAZUCB010000108.1:0-2639 GCA_045638985.1 Clostridia bacterium | reverse complement strand
TATCTTTGCCACACATACTCATTGCAACATTGCAATCTGGTGTTAAATCAATAAGCATCTCATCATTAATTAAAATAGATGCTCTTTTTCTGATATTTTTGCCACCAGCCACTCTTGCTTTATTGCAATTTTCACATCCACAAAACACCAACGGATATCCAAATCCACCCGAACCTAAAACCGTAATTTTCATATACACCTCTAAAGTT
This sequence comes from Clostridia bacterium, assembly GCA_045638985.1. Taxonomy (GTDB): domain Bacteria; phylum Bacillota; class Clostridia; order Christensenellales; family UBA1242; genus UBA11490. The sequence continues at coordinate 2,430 of JAZUCB010000108.1, read as the reverse complement.
ATTCACCTCTAAATCTTGTTAATTTTACCATAATTTCACTTTATTTGTAAAAACAAATAAATAACTTATAAGCAAATTAGTTGAACTCAAGCCTGATGTTTCAAACAAACCACTTTTATGAATGACTTTTAACAATAATTATGATATAATATATTTTAAGCATTTATAATGTCTTTAATTTTAAAAAGGAACACTTTTTGTGATGTCAACTAAAAAGAAAAAAACACTCTCACCCATGCTTAAAATTGTTTTATGTTTCATAGGCATAATTATAGCTGGTGGGTTAATTTTAAAATTACCAATTTGCATTAATAAAGGTCAAAGTTTATCATGGGTAGATTCATTCTTCACTTCCTGCTCAGCTGTTTGCGTAACAGGTTTAAGCCCAATAAACGCAGGATTGGTTTTAACCAAATTTGGCCAATGCATTTTAGCCCTTCTTATTCAAATTGGTGGAATCGGATTTGTAACATTTGCAGTTTTCGTTATGATAATGTTAGGTGCAAAAATTGGAATAAATGATCGTTCACTTCTAAAAGAGGCACTAAATCAAAACTCAAACCAAGGCTTGGTTAAACTAGTTATTAAAATTATTATAACAACTTTAATAATTGAATTATTAGGTAGCATTATTAATTTCATAGTTTTCATTCAAGATATGGCTTTTTTAGATGCCCTTCACCATAGCGTGTTTTTATCAATATCAGCATTTTGCAACGCAGGTTTTGATGTTTTAGGTTTGGGTAATAGTTTAGAAAGTTATGCTGGAAATATTTTGCTAAATATAAACTTGATAATATTAATTATTTTAGGTGGATTAGGATTTATTGTTATAAACGATATTTTTAAAAATAAACGTTGGAAAAAACTATCTATCCACTCTAAAGTTGTTCTTATTATGACTGCAGTTTTAGTTATTTTAGGAACACTTTTGATTAAATTATCTCAAAGTTTATCAGATAATAATATTACCTGGCTTCAAGCAATATTCCAAAGCGTAACTTGCCGAACGGCCGGTTTTAGCACAACTCAACTAACCAATTTAACCTCATTCACCCTGTTAATCATGATAGGCTTGATGTTTATTGGTGCATCACCTTGCTCAACTGGAGGTGGTATAAAAACAACCACCCTATTTGTAATGTTTAAATCAATTCAAGGCTTTTCAGTTGGAAAAACCTCAACGGCTTTTAAAAGAAAAATTAGCAATGAAACAAAAATTAAAGCATTCACCCTAACAACAATTGCAGTTTTATCAATTTTTGCTTTTAGTGCATTAATAGCCTTCATTGAGCAATTCAATCCTAATGATATTGGTTTTATGGCAATTGTTTTTGAAACCGTATCTGCATTTGGCACAACCGGGCTTTCACTTAATTTAACGCCAATATTACTTGCCCCAAGCAAAATTATTTTATGCTTCTTAATGTTTATTGGCAGAATTGGAGCCTTAACAATATTTAGCATGTGGAACCAAAAAAAGAACTCTCAAACATCTTCATATGTTGATTATATTGAAGAAAAATTTATAATTGGTTAATATTAAAATTCAAGGAGAATAATATGAAAAAAAATATAGGAATTATTGGATGTAGCAGATTCGGAATAAGCCTAATTCAAAGTTTATCAAAATTTAATGATATTGAAGTTTTGGCAATTGATAATAATATTGAAGCTATAACTAAAGCCTCTTCCCTTGTTGAAAACGTTTTTATTTGCGATTCAACCAAAGAAGAAGCTTTAAGAGAAGTTGGCATGCAAAATGTTGACGAAGTTATTATTGCAATTGGCCAAGAAAAACCAGATGGATTAGTAACAACTATTATCACAACCATAATGCTAAAACGTTTAGGAATAGAAAAAATAACCGTTCGTTTAGATGACGAATCATATATGAGCATATTAAAAACTATTGGTGCAACAGCTTTTATAAATCCATTAAAAGTTGCTTGCGAAAAAGTTGCTAACACTTTAGCATACGAAAACATTGTGGATTATTTCGATGTTGCTGGGCAATACACAATCTATGAAATCATTCTTCAACCAAATTTTAAACCACTTCAATTAAACCAACTATATGAAGAATCAAAAGTTAATATGAACATTATCCTAATCCACCGCAATAAAAAATCCATCACCCCAAAAGGAAACGATGAACTTCTTCCAAACGACCAAGTTTATATCTTCGGCGAAAAATCAAAAATCAATAAAATCGTTAACTTTTTTAATAATAGAATAGAATAATAAAAAACTTCAAAAAAAGCCTTTTAAAACAAAAAACACTAGTTTTTATATGCAAATTAAACAGCACAAACTAGTGTTTTTTATAACCATTTTAAGGCGTATTAAAACTATTTAAAAAGTCAACCTTCAAACTAAAATCTCCAACATATTGCCAAAATAATAACTGCAACAATAAACATATGCAAA
>JAZUCB010000107.1:0-3511 GCA_045638985.1 Clostridia bacterium | reverse complement strand
TATTTAAATAAACTAGTTCCACAATTCCTACCAAGTAACATAAATTTTCAAATATAGACTAACACATAAACCATATTTATGCAACATTAATGATAAATGTTATTTACAAATATTGACTGCAACAATCACTTATGCTATAATAAAAGCAATAAATAATTGATAGGAGAAAATATGAAAACAACAACATTATATTCATTAAATCCAGAAGAATATCCAAACATTGAGATGTCTTTTGAAGAAACTACCGCAGCTGAAAGTACAAATTTTGCAAACCCTGAGATTATTAAAGCTAAGAAAACTGCACCGGTTCAAGCTGAAAAATTAACAGAAGATAGAGTTGTAGACACTCGTCCAAGAGTTGAACATAATGGTAATTACTATACTTTTTCTGAAACAAAAAACACTGCTCCTGCTGGTTCATGGGTGATCACTAATCCAGATGGAGAACAATATGTTATAAAAGATAAGGTAAAATATGTAAAAGACGGAAATGGAAATATCGTTGAGGAAAATGGGCATCCTAAAACAGAAGTTATAACAGCCGATTCACAATTTACTTCTAAATATGCCCCAGCAGAAAATGGATTATACGTTGCAACTGAAAGTGGAAAAACATTTCAACAAGTAACATCTAATATTTGCTTTGAAGCAAGTTGGGGTGAATTGCAATTCGTTCCTGCAGGCTCATATGTTTGCACAGCATATGGTCCAGGCGAAGAATATGGAGTAACCAATTCTGCATTTGATGCAACCTACGAAATTGAAACGCTTGTAGCTGGTGACTAATTTTTATAACAATTGACTTATTGTAATAAAAAAGATACAAACTTATAGTAAAGTTTGTATCTTTTTATTATCTTTACATATAATAAACTTTTTAAGACTAATATTTTAATTCAATATTCAAAGAACTAAATATTGGGGTGTAGCCAAGTGGTAAGGCACGGGACTCTGACTCCTGGATGCGTGGGTTCGAAACCTACCACCCCAGCCACCTAAGAACCAGTTGAACACGGAAAATGTTCAACTTTTTTTAATTGCAATATTGCAATTAAATATTACTTGTGTTACAATATTGAAATATAATAAAGGTGGAACTATGAACGATAAAAAAGATTATTTATTTAATGATATGTTTGATAAAGGTATTGAAATAACAGAAGCAGTAAAAAATAATATAAGAAACAAACATATAAGCGGAAATGTTCGAATTGCAAACGGAATGTATAGAACAGATGCTGAAAAGAAACAATTTATTAATGAAAGTTTAGAAAGATAATTACCATAACTTTTGTTTATTGAACTAATTTTTAATTTTAACATAAAATAATTAAAAATCCACAGAATAAAATCTGTGGATTTTTTTAATAAACTTTCCTACCCTCACCAAAGTCTTCAAATATGCAATTCAACTTACCCTTGCATTTAATATTAAATGTTTTCATTTTAGCAAGTTTTAAAACATCGCATTCTAAATATTCGAGAATCGGTTTACACTCTCTTGTAATTCCTTTTTCATCAACATATTCATAAACAATTTCGTAATATTTATATGTTCCCTTGTTTTTGCCAACCCCAACCATAACCTCGGTTACTTGATCATAATCAATTAGATGAGCAATTGTTGTGTGTGCATTAGAATTTCTATATAGCATTCGCCTTCTAATAAGAAGCAGAATAGTTCTTATTATCACACCTAAAAAAAGCAAACTCAAACCCAAAACAACACATCCAATAATCTTGCATATTAGCATATCTGGAACTTTTAAGCCAACTATTAAAAATCCACCACCCAAAATAAATGTGGCAAAAAAAGTAATCAGAGTTATAGATAACATAGGAACTTGATTATTTTTCATAAAACTAACCTCTCAATTTGTTATATTATATAAAATTTAATCAACTCCAGTCAAATACTATTATAATTTATAAATTCTTTTTTTTATAATAAATACTTAAAAATAAAAAAGACCTATCTTAAGGCCTTTTTATTACATTTCATTACCATCGTTTCCGCTATTGCCTTTTCCCCAACCATTTTGAACAAAAGTATCATTTTCAGCATTTTCTCGTAAGTTTTTTGCAATAAAATATTCTGAACTTTGTCCACTTTTTCCAAGGAAACTATTAACCGTTTTCATCTCAAATTTAACACCAGTTATATTCCATAATTTCAACGCACTCATTCCAACAACTGCTTCATTTAAAAAGTATGCATTGTCATCTTCATCAACATATTCGCCTTCACCGGTTGAAATATATTTTCCTGATTCTGCAAACTTATAAAATCTATCTCCAGGAACAGCTGCATACAACACCTTTTGCCTTCCACCACCAAAAGTGTCGTTTTCATTAGCAATACCAGCTTCTCTATTCAAAAACGCAAAAGGATCTTTCGGTTGTTTCTTTAAGACCTCAATCGCTTCTTGCAACTCAGGTATATTATCGGCATAAAAGAAAAATGCGCCGTTTTCATCAATCATATTTCTGGTGTCAACACTTGAAATTTGCACATTTCTTATTGACCCACCCAAAACATCATCTTTTGTTATTAATCTTCTCTTTTTTTCTTTGCTCTCACTCGCAAGTTTTTTAGCCGCACCCATATCACTTTCATTTAATAATCGAGCAATATAAACACAATCTTTTTTACTCATTTTCCACCACCTTTAACTATCTTTTATTAGTTTACCACAAAAATAAAAAAAATCAATACCTAAGTTCAAATTTAATGCTTATAAAAAAAACTTTAATCGAAATAAATTTAAATTAAATTTACTCACAATTAAAGTTTTAAATTGAATATAAAATAAGTTTGTATTACATGCAATCATCCATAATACAATCAGGATTATCCATAAATTTCTCAATAGGAAGAAAAGTTGCACATCCCTTATTAATTAATTCTATAATAGCTTCATCACATAAAACAGCTTCTGGCATTTCTGTGTATCTATCATCATCAGTGTAATACAAACCACCTTCATCGTCACTGCAAACAATATCCCCATTATCAATCAATTCCTCATCAACCTCTTCAGGAACATCAAACATAATAACGTGAGTTCTATCATCAATAACCAAACCACCATCAGCACTTTTTTGTTTAGAAAAGTCCAATGCATATTGAATAGCCTCCTCAGCAGAATCAGCTCTAAATGCAAAAAAACCATTTCTACCAACAACAGAACTAGTGTCAACACCAGATAATGAGGTTGTTTGCTCAATTTCAGAGCCTATTGCATCACAAGAATATAATTCACCATTCTCAATAACTTCCTCAATCCCAGCAGCATTATCATCAGTGCAAAATCTAATATAAAACATAATCTTTCCCCCTAAAAAATTACCTATCTATTAAATTATATCACATTATCAACAAAATTTCAACGTCTATAAAAATAATTTATTATATAAGTTAAATATTTAACATAAATTATTTTTAAAAACATGAATTAAAAAAATACATCAAAAACCAATTTTAGGTTGCATTTTAATATAAAAACAAAAA
>JAZUCB010000106.1:0-4821 GCA_045638985.1 Clostridia bacterium | reverse complement strand
ATATGTGTTTTTGTAATAATTAAATAAGTCGTGTGATTTTTTTTCAAAAAAGCCAATTTTAATTATATCATTGTAATTTATTTTGTTGCACATATTTGCATCGCTTAAAACATCACCAAGTAATACAATGTTAGTGTGTTCGTCAGTTTTATTAAGTAAATGTTTTTGTATAATAATATTTTTATTATATAAATTAATAATATTAGAGTTTTCTAATGATTTTGCTATTGAATTTTCAAATATAATTTTGTTTGAAATTATTGTTATATTTGGATACAAACACTTGTGTTTTTCAAGAAGCATTTCGATGGTGTTTGAAATACCGGCAGAAACTATATATAAACTAATATTATGCTTATTTAAAAGCGATAAAAATTCTTTAACGCCTTTTCTTAGTGTGATTTTTGTTTGGGGTGAATTGAATGCGTCTATAAGGTAATTTTCGTTATATTCATGTTTAAAAAGAATATTAAACTCTGCTTTTGACCATTCAGTTGCAAGGTTTTCTTTAACAGATTCTAATAAGAGCATATCAGTTTCATAAGGGGCATATTTTTCATTGAGTGCTAAAATTTCTTTTTTAAGTGAGTCTGGTATTTGGTTTGACTCTGTTAATAATGCCCATGAGGATTTGCATGAAGATGTTGTTAATGTTGCATCAAAATCAGCAACTACTATTGTGTTTGCTGTATTAAAATTTGCAAATCTTTTTCTTATTCCTTTTTTGTGATATATCATAAACTTACCTCTTATGGTATAATTATTTTAATTCCTTCTTTAATAGTTTCAAAGTGGAAATTTCCTTTAAATGTTTTTTCGCCATCAATGTTTATTGTTAATGATTTACTCAAATTTACTTCGAATTTATCAAGGCTTGTTACTATCACGTGTTTTTTATTTTTTAGTGAATGGATACCCATAAAAAACATTTTTAATAGCGTTAGTATTGATGATATATAGTTTAAAACTGAATGATTTCTTTTAATTAAAATAACATCAACTTTGCCATCATTTAAGATGGCTTTTTTATTTATTTTGAATCCAGCAAATGATCTTGAGTTGGATATGACCATCATTATAAACTTACCATTGATTGTGTTTTCTTGTGAATCAATTAAATTTAGTCTGAAGTCTTTAACTTTAAATAATTGTCTAATGCAATATGAAAAGTAGGCCAGTTTGCCAAAAAAGTTTTTAGATTTTTGTTTTGTTGCATAACTTGTATTGGTAAATGCTCCAGTTCCACAAAAATAAATACCGTAATTATTATTAACTTTAAATATGTCGTGTGAAAATTGTTTGTTATTTTTAATTACTTTAAGTGCACTTTTATAATTGTGGGGGATATTAAGAGAATTTGAAATATCATTAACTGTTCCTGAGGGGATGTATCCAATAATTGGTTTTTCTTGTTCCTCTGCAATGCCATTAATTATTTCACCAAAAGTTCCATCTCCGCCTGACACAATTAGATATTTATATATACCACAAGCTGATTTTGCAAGTTCTGATGCGTGTTTTGGATACTCAGTTTTAACAACATCAACATTTCCATAAATCTCATTTAACTTTGATATGATATTTTTAATTCTATTTTTCTTTTTAATTTTGCCACTTGTTGGATTATAAATAAAAATACAGTTTTTCATGAAATTCCTTAAATTTTATCTAATTATAGTTTTTGTAACTATAATTAAGATTATAAATTAATTATAAAATTATTTTATGTTTAAGTCAATATGATGGTGTTGGGTAGGGTGAGATGAGTAAAAAAAAATCAACAAATTATTGTTGATTTTGGTGGGAGAGGCTGGATTCGAACCAACGAAGGCGGAGCCGACAGATTTACAGTCTGTTCCATTTGGCCACTCTGGAACTCTCCCATAATAATGGAGCTGGTGGTCGGAGTCGAACCAACAACCTGCTGATTACAAGTCAGCTGCTCTGCCATTGAGCCACACCAGCATAATATTATCAAATTTTTAACAAACAAAACCAATTATGGTGCCTCGGGGCGGAATCGAACCACCGACACGAGGATTTTCAGTCCTCTGCTCTACCGACTGAGCTACCGAGGCAAACAAATTTGGCGACCTGAAGGGGACTCGAACCCCTGACCTCTAGCGTGACAGGCTAGCGTTCTAACCAGCTGAACTACCAGGCCAAAATAATTTGCAAATTGGTGTTGGTGGGCCTTCACGGACTTGAACCGCGGACCAACCGGTTATGAGCCGGTTGCTCTAACCAACTGAGCTAAAGGCCCAGATTGTTTGTTTGGTCGGGGTGAAGAGACTCGAACTCCCGGCCCCATGATCCCAAATCATGTGCGCTACCAAACTGCGCTACACCCCGAAGACTCATTGTTATCCATTTGATAACTGTTTAATTCTACTATATAACTTCAATGTTGTCAAGAAAATATTTAAAATATTTTAATTAATTTTATTTTTTTTATTTTTAATAATTTTGCATTAAGTTTACAACAAAATAACAAGAAAATCGTGTAAAGTTGTCAATTTATTTTATTGTTTATTTATTATAATTAGAAAAATAAATAAGGGGATGAGTTTAATGGAAGTTGTTAGTCAAATTTTTAATGAAACATTATTTATAAATATTTCGGGTGAGTTAGATGAATATACATCATCATATGTTAAAAGTAAATTAGATGCTAGTTTTAATAGCGGGAAATTTAAAAAAGTTATTGTTGATTTAGTTGATTTATCATTTATGGATAGCACGGGTATTGGTGTTTTAATTGGAAGATATAAAAATTTAAAAAATAAAGCAATACCAATTTTTATTACCAATCCGAATAAGCAGATAGATAAAATTTTTAATATGTCGGGGCTATATAATATCATGCCTAAATTAGTTTAAGGAGTTTTGTTATGAATTGTATTAATGAAATGAGTGTAAGATTTTTAGCTATTAGTGAAAATGAATCTTTTGCTAGGATTTGTGTTGCAAGTTTTTGTTCTTTCCTAAATCCAACTATAGATGAAATTGGTGATATTAAAACAGCAGTGAGTGAAGCTGTAACAAATGCAATTGTACATGCATATCCATCAAAATTAGGTTATGTTGATATTAATATGAAACTTTTTTCTAATAATGAGATATACATATCAATTAAAGACTACGGTGTTGGTATTAGTGATATTGATAAGGCTAGAGAGCCGTTTTTCACGTCAAAACCAACTAAGGATAGAAGTGGTATGGGATTTACAGTTATGGAAGGTTTTATGGATAGTGTTGATGTTATTTCAAAAGAAAATAGAGGAGTTGAGGTGATTTTAAGAAAAAAAATAATTGAAGAAAATTATGCGTATGGAGGATAATTTTGAAAACCCAAAGCAATATGATTGAATTAGTTAAAAAGGCTCAGAATAATAATGAATTAGCAAAAGAACAATTGATATTAATGAATGCACCATTAATTAAAAGTGTTATTAAAAGATTCGTTGGTAAGGGAATAGAGTATGACGATTTGTATCAACTAGGAAGTTTGGGTTTTTTAAAAGCAATAAATAATTTTAATGAAGAGTTTAATGTAAAGTTTAGCACGTATGCTGTTCCAATGATTGCTGGTGAAGTTAAAAGATATATGAGGGATAATGGTATACTTAAGGTTTCTAGGAGTGTTAAAACGTTAAATATTCATATAAATAAATTTATTGAAAATTTTATTGTAATCCATCACAAATCTCCAACAATTGAAGAAATTTCACGAGAGTTTAATTTGTCAAATCAGGAAATTGTTTTTGCTATGGAGAGTAATCAGCAACCTTTATCAATTAATATGTTGGTTGGCGATGGTGGAAATAATAAACAAATGCTTATTGAAAAAATAGAAGGCGAAAATTTAGACACAGATTTAGATATGTTTTTAATTTATAAAATAATAAAAACATTATCTGAAAGAGATCGAAAAATTATTATGTTAAGATATTTTAGAGATAAAACTCAAAAGCAAGTTGCTGAAATGATAGGGGTTTCGCAAGTTCAAATTAGTAGGATTGAAAATAGAGTTCTAAAAGAAATAAGAGAGCAGGTTCAATAAAAAAAAGCTAAGCATATAATGATTTCACATATATTCAGCTTAGCTTTTTTTATTTTCTTGCGGCTTATAAATATACAATAACATGCATAAAAATAATAAAGGTTTTAGTTATCGATATAAAAATCGGGAACATAATCTATTGATGGTTCAATAAGAATTTTATTTGGTTTTATTGATTTGTGTAAAAGTAGAGTTCTAAAACTTTGTTTGGTTTTATTGTTATTATTGTTGATTTTCATTATTAACTCCGTTATTACAATTGTTTACCATAACAGGCTTTAAAGTTGTTTTATTTATTAGTTTTAATGTATTTATTCCATTGTCAATAGTACCACGATTAATAACATCGATTAGCGAGTTGTAGTTATAAGTATCAACGTTTGTATTGTTTTGTGCATTATTGAAAGCGTAATTATTGTTTCTTGAATTATATAGATTACCTTCATTATCATAATAATATAAATTATTGTTATCGTTGTTTATATTATTTTCATTTATTATTCCATTTTCATTATTTCTTATTGTGTTGTTAGTGGAATTGTTTGTGGTTTTGTTGAATGATGTTTGTGTGTTATTTGGGGGAGTGTTTATATTGTTTATACTATTATTATCGTGATTTTGAGTTGTGTTTATATCAGAATTGTTATTTTCAGTATAGTCGTTAATTATTTCGGTTTCTGTTAATTGATTTGTGTTTAAATCTTTATAGGTGTCAATATTAGTGTTTGTTGATGAATCGTTGTTGTTGTTGTTGTTGT
>JAZUCB010000105.1:0-3559 GCA_045638985.1 Clostridia bacterium | reverse complement strand
CTTCCTAAGACCGCTTGGCCTCCGACTTTGTTTGTGTTTAGTAGCATGTTTGTATTTGCGTGTGGAGCACCAGATTATTCTAAAGTTTCTATTTCATTGGAAGCTAGTGATAACATTGAGCTTTTAGAGAATGGTGAGTTTGATGGCATGATAAAGATGGATCAAACTTCATTTACTATTGAAGCGAGCGTTAATAATGCTTCTAATAAAATTGATAAAACGGTTGAGTGTGAAATTACTGCAACGGATGTTATAACTTTGGATAAGCAAGCATCTAGCGGTAATCTTTTTGCGTTTAATATTAATCAAGCGTCTGCTGGTGGTTCTGTTGAAATTAAGTTTCATTTAGAAGAAAAAGGTTCAGTTAGCACTAACTTTGTTTTAAATGTTTATAAACCAATAACAGAATTGCAGTTTGTTTCAGATGTTATTTATATTGAGCGTGGTGATTCGATTGATTTTTCTCAAAAAAATATTTTTTCTTCAGGTTGGATTAATAAAAATTTAATTTTTAACTCAGATAGCACTTATAGAAATTTAGCTTTGAAAGTTGAAGCTTGTGCTGATATGTCGGTAACAGGCTCGATTAGCAATGAAATTTCTCAGATAAATGAAGGAATAATAAACGAATCTGTTTTAAAGGTGTTAAACAACACTGTTATTGAAAGATTTAAATTAACTGCAACAGCTGTTGATTTTAAAGGAAATGAAATATTAGACCAAGCAGGAAATGTTATTTCTTCATCTACAACAGTTTGTGTTTTAAATAAAATAGATGTGAATGATATTGTTCCAATTGTTGCAAGGCTAAATGCAAGAAATGTTTTTCAATATGAAATTTTAAATAAGGTTAATAATAAATTTGTTTTAAGTGTTGCAAAAGCAGATTCAAATATTAATTTCCTTGCATCAGAAAATGGTGTTGATTATAAGACTGCAAATATAATTTTTGCAATTAAAAAACCAAATAACGTAACTTATGGTTCAACCATTAAAGTTGGCAACGAAGATTATGTTAGTGTGTTTGATTTAGAAGCAGGTAGGGTTAGTGCTTCAACTAGTGTTAATCGATATGTTTCTGAAATTGTTGATGATGTTGTGTCTAAGTTTAATTTTATAACAGGAACAATTAATGGTCTTTCAAAAGTTTTTGTTCTTAGTGATAATAGTTATCATATTAATTCTGATGTTAATTTTCAAGTTGGATATAAAGGTTTGATGGATGAGTTTGATAACCCTTATTTAACAATTAATTTGATTGTTGAAGATTATCCTGAAAAAATTCAAGTTTTTAGCACAGCAAATATGCAAAAACCGTTAGAAGAAAATGAAACAGTTTCTGTTTATTCTGATTATTACAATAATGAGATTGGAACTCCTTTTAAAGTTAATATTTTAGGACCTTATGAAGAATTGAAAAATCAAAGATTTAAGGCTAAAATAGTTCAAATAAAAGATGGAAAAGAACTAGATACTGAAGACTTTGCAATTTATTTAACTAATAGTTCTAAAAACTTTAATAATGAAGGTGAGTTACCAAGTGGTTCAATTATTAAAATTAAGAAGTTGTCTAATGTTGATTTGGGCAATGATTATAAATTAGTTTTAACATCTAGTTTGTATCCGGCAACCAAATTTTCAATAAATATTTCAATTTTAAAACCAGTAAACTTTTTAGATAAAGATAATCAACCAAATAATAATTTGATTGATGAAAAATATAATTATTCAACAACAACTGAATATGATTATATGTTTAATGCTAACTGGATAATTAGAAATGCTAGTGAACCTCAGATTGAAAATGTTGTTGTAAACTTTGATGGAGAAGCAAGATCTGTTTTAGTTGATAAAAAAGCTGTTTACAATAACGTTGGAGTGTTTAATTATAAAAACTTCAATAATATTGAGGTTAACGACGTTTCTGGAATATTAGCAGAGAAAGGCGTTGAATATATTTATATTTATGATGAAACAAATAATGTTTTAGTGCCTTGTGGAATTAGAGTTAACACAATTGAAGCAAGTGGAATGGTTGATGTTGAAGTAAGTTTAACCAATGGTGCTAAATTAACTTTAAATTACGGAAAACTTTATGATATTTCAAGTGCAGAAAGCATTAATTTATTGATTGGTAAAAATGATATTGATTTGAAAAATAATTCAGATCCAATTGATGGTTTAGTTAATGATAAGCAATTAGGAAAACTTCAATTTGCTTTGAAAAATAAAATTGATGAAATAGTTACACACCAATTCAGCAATGCATATATTTCTAACTTTTTGAATTATGAAATTGTGTCATCTAATTATGATGTTATTGATATTGAATCTAAAAATATAATTAAAATTGTTGGATATTCTAGTGAAGATTGTGGAGTTTCTGTTGTTATTAATTATTATAAAATTTCAGATAATGGAACTTTAGAATCAGTTCAAGATACATATACTTTTAGAGTAAAGGTTAAAAAATTAGTTGAAAATTTTGTTATATCTAAAAACAATGTTAAATTGGTTCAAAATATTTCAGGTTTAAGTTTACCAGATGTTAACTTTTCAGACTCAATTAAAGTAATGCCAATAGGAAATTATGATTCTAAAATAACTTATTCTTGGTTTGTTGTTAGATCGGGTGGTGGGTATATAAAAATAGACCCTTCAATTACTGGTTCTGATAGTGTAAGTGTTTTTGATGGTGAAGGTGGAGGAATTTCAGTAAACTTATATCAAACTCAAGGTGATGATCAAATAAGCTTTAACACAACATGGAATGGTGATGTTGATAAGGCTAATTGTTATTTTTGGCTTGAGTGTTTAATAGACGAAGAGTATAAAGATTTAAGTGGTAACACATATCATAATTACAAAAGTTTATCTTCATATATTGAAGCCGAAAAGTTTGTTGCTATGTCAAATATATATGCGTTAACAGCGAATAATACTATTGAATTTGACAAAAGAGATATGACCTTTGAAGAGAAGGCTGGATCTAATGAAGTTGTGTTTACTAATAATAATCAACAAGTTATTGAATATATAATTAATCCAGAAAATCCTCATTGTAACAAATTAAAAGTTGCATCGATTTCGTCTGGAGATATTTCAGTTATTATTGATGAAAAAACACAAACAATAACAATAACTGCTTTAAAATATAATAAAAATATTAAGCCTGAATATCAAGTTAATATTGTTTCTCTTGATGGTAGGGCAAGTTTAACAATTTATGTTAGAATTCAAAACGGTGTGCAGATCCCTTATCAAATTTCAAATGTAACTGATTTAGCAAGGATTAATGAGGATTTATCTGCAAATTATGTTTTAGTTAATGATATTTATGCAACTTCTCCATTTACACCTATTGGATATTTTAATAAAGATGGAGTTGTTGAGATAAAACCTTTCACTGGAACTCTTAGTGGAAAATATGAATTACCTAATAATTCAACATATTTCTATAATATAGAGCAATTAAATCTTCAAACAGTTTCTGTTGGAGAAAACTTATATTCAGGATTATTTGTTGAAACTAATGGGGCTACAATAAGGGATTTATCAA
>JAZUCB010000104.1:0-9219 GCA_045638985.1 Clostridia bacterium | reverse complement strand
TTGATTAACGGTTTTTTTGTTATTTATAGGTATTTAATTTACTTGTTTTGTGGGCTTAATTGTTTTATAATAAAATATTGAGAATTATGAGGATTTAAAATGTTATCAATCATTAAAAGTTATGGATTAATAGGAATAAATGGTTACTTTGTTAATGTTGAAGTTGATATTAATAATGGATTGCCATCTTATGATATTGTTGGATTAGTTGGAACTTCAACAAAGGAAAGTAAAGAAAGGGTTAAAAGCGCTATTAAAAATAGTGGCTTCAAATACCCAATTTTAAAAATAACAATTAATCTTGCGCCTGCTGATATTAAAAAAGAGGGTCCTCTTTATGATTTACCAATTGCAATTGGAATACTTTCAGCAAGTGAGCAGGTTAATTTAGAAAAAGCTTCGAAATATCTTTTTATTGGTGAACTTAGTTTAAATGGAGATATTAAGAAAGTTAATGGTGTTTTGCCGGCTTTAATAAGTGCAAGGCAAATGGGATTTGAAAATATAGTTATTCCAAAAGAGAATGAAAACGAAGCTAGTTTTATTGAGGGTTTAAACGTTATTCCAGTTTCAACATTGAAAGAAGCTGTTAACTTTTTAAATGATGAGGTTTCAATTGATCCTATATCTTATGTTGATTTTTCTCAAGTTAAAGCAAAGAAAAAATATAAGTCCGATTTTAAATATATAAAAGGTCAAGAAAATGCAAAGCGAGCGATGGAAATAGCAGCGGCTGGTGGGCATAATGTTTTGATGATTGGTCCTCCAGGTTCTGGAAAAACAATGCTTGCAAAAGCTTTTCCAACAATTTTACCAGACTTAACTTTTAATGAAGCATTGGAAGTAACAAAAATCCATAGTATTGCTGGTGTTCTTGATTTAAAAGATGGTATTATAACCAATAGACCATTTAGAGCACCTCACCACACATCAACAATGCTTGCATTAACTGGCGGTGGGAGATTGGCAAAGCCAGGTGAAATTTGCTTAGCTCACACCGGGGTTCTGTTCTTAGATGAGATGCCTGAATATTCAAGAAATAGTATTGAAACTTTGAGGCAACCATTGGAAGACGGTTCAATAACAATTTCAAGAGTAGAGCAAAGCATTGAGTATCCTGCTGGCTTTACACTTATTGCGAGTATGAATCCATGCCCTTGTGGTAATTATGGAAGTAGTGAGAAGGAATGCAAATGCACTCCTCAGCAAATTCATAAATATTTAAATAAATTATCTGGTCCTATTATGGATAGAATTGATATGCATATTGAAGTTGATAACGTTAAATTTTCTGATTTAAGAGATGAATCAATTGCAGAATCAAGTGAAAGCATTAAATTAAGAGTTGATAAAGCAAGAAAAATTCAACTGGATAGATTTAAAGATTGTGAAACATATTGTAATGCAAAAATGACTGATCAACAGTTAAAGAAGTTTTGTAAAATTTCTGATGAAAGTAATAATATTTTGCAAATTGCTTTTGAAAAATTAAAGTTATCTGCGCGTGCTTATAATAGAATTCTTAAAGTTGCGAGAACTATTGCTGATTTAGAAGGCTCTGAAAATATTGAAACAGAGCATTTAATTGAAGCAATTTCTTATAGAACGATTGAAAAAAAATATTGGGAGTATTAATGCCAAAGTTTAGCGATAAAGAAAAGTTTGCCTTTTGGTTAAGTTTATGTTCAGAATTAACATTAAACAAACAACATCAAATTTTAAAAAACTTTGTTGATTATGATAATATTTTTAAGAAAACGGAAAGTTTTCAATTAAAATTAATGCATCTAGTTGATCAAAAAAGTTATAATAGTATGATGTTGAGATTTGATGAAAATATTCTTAATAATTATTTGAGAAACTTAGAATCTCAAAATATTCATTTAGTAACAATTTTTAGCGAATCGTATCCAAAGCTTTTAAAAGAAATAGCATTGCCACCAATTGTTTTATATGCAAGAGGTGATATAAGCCTTTTAAATAAAGATTGCGTTAGTATTGTTGGCACTAGGCGTGTAACAAAATATGGCAAAGATGTTACTAAAAAATTAGCGATGGAGTTTGCTAATTCTGGATTGGTGGTTGTTAGTGGTTTGGCTGATGGTGTTGACACGATTGCTCATCAATGTTGCGTTGAATTAAACAAACCAACAATTGCTGTTTTGGGTTGTGGAATAAACACAATTTATCCTGCTAATAATATTAACTTGGCTAACAATATTATTAAAAATGGTTTGGTGTTATCAGAATATCAACCAAATGAAAAACCACAAACCTATTATTTTCCTATGAGGAATAGAATTATTGCTGGTTTATCTAAAGCAACTATAGTAACGGAAGCGCCAACTAAAAGTGGAGCATTAATAACAATGGATTATGCTTTAGAGTGTGGTAGAGACGTTTTTGCTGTTCCAGCAAGGATTAATGATATTTATAGTAGTGGATGTAATAATGCTATAAAAGATGGCAGAGCTGAAATTTTATTAGATGCTGAGGCTGTTTTAAAAACAAATAATCTGCAATCTGTTGGATTGGATTCTAAGCAGAATTTTATTCAGCTATCGTTAAATGAGGAAGTTATTTATAATATATTAAAAAATAATGAAGTGCACTATCAAGAAATTTTAGATAAATCAAAGTTTGAAACAAAAGTTTTAAACACAGTTTTAATGCAATTAGAAATTAAAGGAATAATAACAAAATTGCCTGGCAATTTTTATAGTTTAGTAAGGAGTTAAAATGAATTTAGTTATTATCGAGGGTGTTGGTAAACAAGACACAATTAAAAAATATTTAGGTAGTAATTTTGAAGTTATTGCAACTAAAGGTCATGTTAGGGATTTACCTGAACGAACTTTAGGTGTTAATGTTAATGATAGATTTAAACCTTTATACACAATAATGCCTGATAAAGAAGACATTGTTAAAAAACTAAAAACAAAAAGTGCTAAGGCAAGTAAAATATATTTAGCAACCGACCCGGATAGAGAAGGGGAATCGATTAGTTGGCATTTGTGTAATATATTGGAGTTGGATCCAAATTCTCCTGTTAGAATTGAATTTAACGAAATTAGTAAAAAGGCTGTTACTGAAGCTATTGAACATCCGAGAGCTATAAATTTAAATCTTGTTGATGCTCAACAGGCTAGGCGCGTTTTAGATAGGTTATTGGGTTACAAATTGTCTCCTATTTTATGCAAGAAAATTCAGCCAAATTTAAGTGCTGGTAGGGTTCAAAGTGTTGCATTAAAGTTAATTGTTGATAGAGAGAATGAGATAAGAAATTTCGTAAAAGAAGAATATTGGACGCTTATTGCAAAATTATTTAAAAGTGATAATGCAAATTTAGTTTTTAAATCTAGTTTAACAAAATTTAAAAATAAAAAAATTAATATTCCAAATAAAGATGAAATGGATAAGGTTTTAGATGATATTAAAAATGGTAAATTTGTTGTTTCTAATGTTAAAAAATCCTTATCACATGTTAAAGCTTCTGCACCTTATATAACAAGCACAATGCAACAAGATGCTCTTAACAAATTAGGAATGAATCTTAAAAAAGCTAGTATGAGTGCTCAGCAATTGTATGAAGGTGTTGATTTAGGAAGCGAAGGTAAAGTTGCGTTAATAACATATATAAGAACAGACTCAGTTAGGGTTTCGCCTGATGCAATGAAAATGGCCAAAGATTATATTTTAAATAATTATGGTGAAAAATATATTCCAAAAACGCCTAACCAATTTAAGGTTAAAAAATCAGCACAAGATGCCCACGAAGCTATTAGACCTATATCATTGGAAAGAACGCCTGAATCGGTTAAACAATATTTAACACCTGATAATTATAAATTATATAATATGATTTATAAGAAATTCTTGGCTAGTCAGATGGCAGATGCGATTTTTAATACAATTTCTGCAGACATTGATAATGGTGATTATGTTTTCCACACAACTGGTAAAACACCTGTGTTTGATGGCTTTAATGTTTTGTTTAAAGCAACAACATCTAAAAATAAAGCTGAAAACAAAGTGGATTCTGATGTTGAAGAAGATGAGAGTGAAAACTCAGAATTGCCAGAATTAAAAGTTGGCGATGTTTTAGACTTGAATGAACTCTTGCCTTCTCAAAAGTTTACAAAACCTTTGCCAAGATTCACTGAAGCTTCTTTGGTGAAGGAAATGGAAAGTAAAGGTATTGGCAGACCAGCTACATACACTCCAACAATTTTGGTATTATCAAATAGAAAATATACTGATAAAGATGGAAAATATTTAATTCCAACAGAATTGGGATTTAAAGTAAGTGAATTATTGAATAAATATTTTGATAATATTATTGATGTTAAGTTCACAGCGCTTATGGAAGAATTGCTTGATGAAGTTGCTAATAACGGTAGGGTTTGGCAAGATATTGTAACTGGCTTCTATAATAAATTTATTAAACGTTTAGCATTGGCTGATAAAGACTCTGTAACATTTAAAGAGCCACCGAAGCCTACTGATTTAGTTTGTGATAAATGCGGTCATCCAATGGTTATAAAAACTGGTAGATTTGGTGAGTTTATTGCATGTTCAAATTATCCAGCATGTAAAAACATACAAAATGTAAACAAAAATCCAATAATTCCTTGTCCTAAATGCGGTGGTAATATATTTGAGAAAAAATCTAAAAAGGGTAAGGTTTTCTATGGTTGTGATAATTACCCTAATTGCGATTTTGCTTCTTGGGAATTGCCGATTGCAGAAAAATGTCCAAAGTGTAATTCGTATATGACACAAAAGACAATTTATAACAATATTAGAAAAAAATGTAGTAGTTGTGATTTTGTTGAGCAAGTAAAAAAAGAGGTAAAACAAGAGAATAAAGAGGCTAACACAAATGAAACAGAATAAAATTGAAATAAACATTATTGGTGCTGGTTTGGCTGGTTGTGAATGTGCATATCAATTGTTGAAAAGGGGTTTTGCAGTTAATTTATATGAAATGAAACCAAAGAAGTTTACCCCAGCACATAAACTAGAGTCTTTTGCTGAATTGGTTTGCTCAAATAGTTTAAAAAGTAATGACCCGTTAACAGCTGGTGGCCTTTTAAAAGAAGAAATGAGAATGCTTGATTCTTTGCTTATAAAGGTTGCAGATAAAGTTTCTGTTCCAGCTGGTGGGGCATTAGCAGTTGATAGAGTTAAGTTTAGTAATCTTGTTACTAAGGAACTTAAGAAGTTTAAAGATTTGAAAATATTTAGCGAAGAGGTTACATCAATTGATGAGTCTGTTCCAACAGTAATTGCAACTGGCCCATTAACTTCTGATGCACTATCAGAGCAAATTCGTGAACTTGTTGGTAAAGATTATTTCTACTTTTTTGATGCAATTGCTCCAATTATAACAAACGATTGCATTAACTATGATATTGCGTTTGTTCAAGATAGATATGATAAAGGAACTGGTGATTATGTTAACTGCCCAATGGATAAGGAACGATATTTGGCTTTTCATAAGGCTTTAGTTGAGGGAGAAATAGTTAAACTTCATGATTTTGAGAACAATAAAGTTTTTGAAGGATGTATGCCAATTGAAGTGTTGGCAAAACGTGGGGTAGACACAATGCGTTTTGGACCGTTAAAGCCGGTTGGTTTGGCGGATAAAAATGGGAAACGCCCATATGCAGTTGTTCAATTGAGAAAAGAAACTAACAAAAATGAAATGTTTAATATTGTTGGATTTCAAACCAATTTAACATTTTCTGCCCAGAAACAAATATTTTCAATGATTCCAGGTTTAGAAAATATTGAGTTTTTAAGATATGGAACTATGCACAAAAATTCATATATAAATGCACCAACTTGCCTAAATAAGTTTTATCAATTAAAACAACATGAAAATTTGTTTGTTGCTGGGCAATTAAGTGGTGTTGAAGGTTATATTGAAAGTATTTCTAGTGGATTGGTGGTTGGAATAAATTTGGCGAGAAAGTTGAGTAATCTTGAAATGGTTGATTTTGGTGAATACACAATGATTGGAGCTCTTGCAAATTTTATTTCAAATGCTTCACCAGACAATTTTCAACCTATGAGTGCCAATATGGGAATTTTGAATGTTGATGGAATTAATATGAAAGATAAAAAAGAAAAAAATAAAATTTTAAATTATAAATCGCTAACAAGTTTGAAAAAGACAATAGCAACCTATAATTTAATATAAAAGGGGTTTTTTATGGAACAATTTAGAGGAACAACAATTGTTGCTGTTAAAAAAGATGGTAAAATTGCTATCGCTGGAGATGGTCAAGTTACTTTTGGTGAACATGTTGTTATGAAAGGTAATGCTGTTAAGGTTAGAAGAATCTTCAATGATAAAGTTGTTATTGGATTTGCTGGTTCTGTTTCTGATGCATTTGCTTTATCAGCAAGATTTGAAGAGCTTCTTCAAAAATTTAGTGGAAATTTAATGAGAAGTGCTGTTGAACTAGCAATAGGATTCAGAGATGATAAATATTTAAGAAAGCTTGAAGCAATGATGATTGTTGCAGATGCAAATCAAGTTTTATTAATATCAGGAACTGGTGAAGTTATTGAGCCTGAGAAAAATGTTGTTGCAATTGGCAGTGGTGGTAATTATGCATTTGCGTGTGGTCGTGCATTATTAGAAAACACTGATTTATCTGCAAAGGAAATTGCGATTAAGAGTATTAAAATGGCTAGTGAAATTTGCGTTTACACAAATGATCACATAACTTGTGAGGAGGTTTAATATGGATTTGTCACCTAAAGAGATTGTTAGTCAATTAGATAAATATATTATTGGACAAAATAATGCTAAAAGAGCTGTTGCTATTGCTCTTAGAAATAGATATAGAAGAAGTGCTTTGCCTGCTGAATTAAGAGAAGAAATAACTCCTAAAAATATTATTATGCAAGGGCCAACAGGCGTTGGTAAAACTGAAATTGCTAGAAGGCTTGCAAAATTAGTTAAAGCTCCATTTGTTAAGGTTGAGGCAACTAAATTCACAGAAGTTGGTTATGTTGGACGAGATTGTGAGAGTATGATTAGAGATTTGGTTGAAGTTTCTATTCGTATGGTTAAAGATGAAAAGAAAAAAGAAGTTGAAGATAAAGCTAGAACAATTGTTGAACAAAGATTAACAGATGCTATTTTTAATATTAAAAAGAATGAACAACCAGAAAAAGATCAAAATGAATTAAAAAATGAAATACTTGATAACTTGCGCAATGGTGTTTATGATAAAGAAACAATTGAAATAAATGTGGCTGAGCAAGCAAAGCCAATTGGTTTTATGCCTGGCATGGGAATGGATATGGATTTGGGAAATGTTATTGGAAGCATTTTCCCTCAAGCAAGAAAGAAAAAAAGAGTAACAATTGCTAAAGCATATGAGTTAATGATTTCTGAAGAAAGTGATAAATTAATTGATAATGATAATTTAAATGCTGAAGCTATTAGAAGGGCTGAACAGGATGGTATTATTTTTATTGATGAAATAGATAAAATTGCAGGAAAGGGAAGCGCTAAAGGCCCTGATGTTAGTAGAGAAGGTGTTCAACGTGATATTTTACCACTTGTTGAAGGTTCAACTGTTAATACTAAATATGGAACAATAAAAGCTGATTATATTTTATTTATTGCTGCAGGGGCATTCCATATAAGTAAAATTGAGGATTTAATACCTGAATTTCAAGGAAGATTCCCAATTAGGGTTGAACTTCAAAACTTAAATTCTGATGATTTTTATAAAATTTTAACTCAACCTAAAAATGCATTAACTTTGCAATATTCAGAACTTTTAAAAGTTGATAATATTAACTTGAAATTTGAAGATGAAGCTTTAAAAGGTATTGCTGATTTAGCTGAGAAAGAAAATGAAACTAATGAGAATTTGGGTGCAAGAAGACTTCATTCATTGCTTGAAAATTTATTGGAAGATATTTCATTTAATGCTTGTGGAAAACATCCAATGACTGATGTTTTAATAGATAAAGCTTATGTTGACAACACATTTAAAGATACAAAAAAGAAATACGATTTGAAAAAATATATAATTTAATGAGATTTATAAATGGATAAAATAGAGTTTGCAAAAGAAAAACAATATTTAGATGAAACAATAGATTTGCTTAAAGAAAAAATATTTGAAGGTGAAGAACTTTCAAATAATTTTTCTTATAAATTGCAAGAAAGTAATAAAGAGTATTTGTCTGGCATGAGAGATATGAATCTGAATAATATGAATGATGACACTATGTTGGAATTGTCTCAGAGCCAAAATAACTTAGCGTATATGCAAGAATATCTTGTTAAAACTAAAAAAGAAAATAGAATATATTCTTCTATGTTGGATTCACCTTATTTTGCAAAAATTTCTATTCTTCCAGATGATTCTAAAACTAATGAAGATTATTATATAGGCGTTCACTCATTAATGAAAAATAATTCATTTAAAGTTATAGATTGGAGGTCTCCTATTTCTGAGGTCTTTTATAATTTTGAAGTGGGTGATGCCTATATAAAAACGGATTCAAATGTTTTTAATTGTGAACTTTTAAATAAGCGACAATTTAAAATTGAAAAGGGTGAACTTCAATATTATTTTGATTCTAGTATAACTATTAATGATGAGATTTTAAAGGATGCTTTAGGTCAAAATAAATCGGGTGGTTTGAAGTCTATTGTTCAAACAATCCAAAAAGAACAAAATGAAATAATCAGAAAAGATGAATATAAAACAATGCTTGTTAATGGAGTTGCAGGCTCTGGTAAAACTGCAATTGCTTTGCATAGGGTTGCTTATTTGCTGTATAAATTGAAGGGTAAACTTTCATCAAATGAGGTAATGTTTTTATCACCCAATGAGGCTTTTTCTAATTATATTTCAACTGTTTTGCCAGAACTCTCTGAAGATGATATGTTAAAAACTCAACTTGATTTTATAATTAAAAAAGGATTAAATAAAAAGATTACTATTGAGAAAAAGTTTGAGCAAAATGAAAGATTGATTGTTAAGCAAAGATATGTTAATGACTATAGTTATAAGTTTTCAAAAGGTTTTTGTGATAAATTGATTGATTATTGTGATAATTTAAAAAACTCATTTATTGGCAACGATATTATAATTAACGACACCAAAATCAAACAAAATGACATAAACACACTATTTTATGACACATTTGGTGATTTGGATATTTTTACAAAAATATGTT
>JAZUCB010000103.1:0-5111 GCA_045638985.1 Clostridia bacterium | reverse complement strand
GAAAAGAAATATCTTTTTACTTGGCTAGATTTGGTTATATTTCAATTCCATTAACAATTTTGTGTTGTGTTGCATTTTATTTTTTAATAAAAAAATGTATGGAAATCTCAGCAAATTTAAAAGAGAAAAATATGGATTATTATAATTTTTTTGGAAACAAAAGTTTTATAATAAATCTTTTTGTGTGTTTTTCTGCAATTATAACAATTGGAGGAACTCTTTCAGGTTCTAAAAGTATTGCAACAATGCTGTTTGGCGATAGGTTCTTTATTGTTCAATTATTAACAATGATTGCATGCTTTTTAGTGTGTTTGGGTGGTTTGAAAAAGGTTGAAGTTAGTAATTTTATTATTGTTCCTGTTATGCTTTTTTATTTAGTGTTTATATTTGTAAAACGTTTAAATATAGGCAATATTGGCTATTCAATAGATTATTTTTGCAATAGTTATTTTTACTCAATTATATCGTTTGTTTTTTATCTTTGCTCTAACTTTTTTATGCTTGGAATTCTGCTTCTTCAAATAGGGTGTAATTATTCGAAAAAAGAAGCAAAGTTAACTGCATTTATCACGTCGTTAGTTTTGTGTTTATTAATTGCGGGTTATTGTTTAATGTTATTAGTATGCGGAGAAAATGTTATTGTTGCAGAAATGCCACTTTTAGTTATTTCGTTTAATTTTGGAAAGATATATGGAATTTTTTCATCAATCACTTTATGGTTGGCTCTTTTCACAACGCTAGTTGCGAATGTTTTCGTTGTTTCTAATTATTTAAATAAGTTGATCAAATCAAAAGCTTTATCAATTTTAATTTCAATATTATCGGGATTTATTATCAGTTTATTTGGTTTTTCATTTGTTGTGTCTTATTTATATTCGGTTATTGGTATGTTTGGAATAGTTTTTTTAGTGCTAGTTTTGATGCCGAATAAAACGGAAGATATTAATAAAAGCCTCAAAATTAATTGCAAAAATAGCAAAATATAATGGTTAAGTATTGAAATTTTTTTGTTTGTGTGATAATATTGTCTTATATTATTTAATATAAGAGGTTTTTTTATGAGTTTTTTATTAGCAAATTCATTTTTCACAGAGTTCTGGGATAGCTTTTATCCAAGACTTAAAACAACAGAAATTATTGTTGCAATGGTTCTAGCTGTTGTTGGCTTAACAATTGCTATTTTAGCGAGAAGAATAACTCGTGCAATTAAGCAAAAAAACGATATTCCTAATGAAGATAAAACATTAATCGTTATTAAAGTTATTGCACTTTTATTTATGGTTGCTTCGGCATTATTGTTTATTTTTACTGCGTAGTTGGTTGGCATTTGCTAAAGCAGTTTTTGGGTGGAAAATACAACTTTAAAGGACAATACATATGGAAAAAATTTATAACCCAAAATTATTTGAACAAAAAATATATGATAAATGGTTAGAAAAAAAATACTTTAGTGCTGATGTTAATTCAACTAAAGAGCCTTTTACAATCATAATGCCACCACCAAACATAACTAGTAGATTGCATATGGGGCATGCTTTTCAGCAAACTATTCAAGATATAATTATCAGAAGAAAAAGAATGCAAGGCTACGAGGCTTTGTGGTTGCCGGGAACAGATCATGCTGCGATTGCAACTGAAGCTAAAGTTGTTGAAATGCTTAAAAAGCAAGGCATTAGAAAAGAAGATATTGGCAGAGAAAAGTTCGGTGAATATATTCAAGATTGGTATAAGGAATATAAAGGTGCTATTATTGAGCAATTTAAAAGAATGGGCTATTCGTGTGATTGGGATAGGCTAACTTTTACTATGGATCCAAAAAATTGTGACGCAGTGCGCCACGTTTTTGTGCATTTATTTAAAAAGGGCTATATTTATAAGGGTAAACGCCCAATAAACTGGTGTCCTGTTTGTAAAACATCAATTTCTGATGCAGAAGTTGATTTTCAAGAAAACCACACAAATTTATGGCATTTAAGATATCAAATTGAAGGAACAAACGATTTCATTCAATTAGCAACAACAAGACCAGAAACTTTATTGGGTGACACAGCTGTTGCTGTTAATCCAAAAGATAAACGTTATGAAAAGTTGGTTGGCAAAAATGTTATTCTTCCAATTTTGAATAAACCAATTCCAGTTGTTGCAGATGACTATGTTGAAATGGAATTTGGAACAGGTGTTGTTAAAATAACTCCAGCTCATGATCCTAACGATTTTGAAGTTGGCGTTAGACACAATTTAGAGCAAATTTGTGTTTTAAATGATGATGGAACAATGAATCACTTAGCAGGCAAGTTTGAAGGTTTAACAACTGCTGAAGCAAGAGTTAAAATAGTTGAAGAACTAGAAAAATTAGGTAACCTTGTTAAAATAGAAAAATATGATAATAACGTTGGTCATTGTGATAGATGTAAATCAGTTATTGAACCAATGATTTCAGATCAATGGTTTGTTAAGATGAGTGAACTTGCAAAACCAGCAATTGAAGTTGTTGAGAAAGACGAGGTGCATTTTGTTGAAGAAAGATATAAAAAGATTTATTTGCACTGGATGAGAAATATTCGTGATTGGTGTATTTCAAGGCAATTATGGAGTGGGCATAAAATTCCTATTTTCACTTGCGAAGATTGCGGTGAGGTTATTGTTGAAATGGAAGATCCTAAAGTTTGCTCTAAATGTGGAAGTTCTAAGTTGATTCAAGAAACTGACACTTTAGATACTTGGTTTAGTTCAGCACTTTGGCCAATTTCAACATTGGGTTTCCCAAACAAAACCAAAGAACTTGAAAAATTCTACCCAACAAACGTTATGGTAACAGCGC
Source organism: Clostridia bacterium (assembly GCA_045638985.1). Lineage (GTDB taxonomy): Bacteria > Bacillota > Clostridia > Christensenellales > UBA1242 > UBA11490. The sequence continues at coordinate 2,290 of JAZUCB010000103.1, read as the reverse complement.
AAGAGATTATTCAACTTTGGGTTGCTAGAATGATATTTAGTGGCTTAGAGTATGTTGGAGAAATTCCTTTTAAAGATGTTTTAATTAATGGAACATTTAAAGATGCTAAAGGTAAAAAGATGAGTAAGTCTTTAGGAAATGGTGTTGATCCAATAGAACTTATTGAAAAATATGGGGTAGACACTTTAAGATTCTCATTATTTAATGGGGTTTCAATTGATGCTGATTCAAGGTTCTCTGAGAAAAAGGTTGAGATTAATAGAAACTTTATTAATAAAATTTGGAATGCAAGTTACTTTGTTTTAAATCAAATTAAAGATCAAGAAATTAAAGATGTTTTAGATGTTGATTTAACATTGAGTGATAAGTGGATTTTAAATGAATTAAATAATTTAGTTGCAAGTGTTAATAATAAATTTGAAAAATATGATATTGGAATGGCTGCAAGTGAATTATATGACTTCTTCTGGACTAAGTTCTGCGATTGGTATATTGAAATTTCAAAAGTAACAATTGCAAATAACAAAGAAGGGGTTTGCTCAGTTTTAGTTCATGTTTTATCAACTTTATTAAAGATGTTGCATCCATTTATTCCTTTTATAACAGAGCAAATTTATTTAGAATTGCCAATTCATGATGAATCAATAATGATTAGCTCTTTCCCAGAATATAATGATAAATTAAACTTTGAATCTGAAGCTAAAACATTTGATGAAATAAGAGATATTATTAAAAATGTTAGAAATATAAGAAACGAATTAGGTATAGCAGAAAATCAAAAAACAAAATTATTTGTTGTTGCTTTATCTAATGAAAATATTGTTAATAATAATTTGGCTATTATTGAAAAATTATCTAAAGGTAAAGAAATTGAATTGGTGGCAGATTATAGTGGAGATGAGAATTCGTCAACTTGCATGAATTCGCTAGTTAAAGTTATTGTTTCAGTTGCTGATTTAAAAAATAAAGATGAAGAACTTGCAAGATTAAATAATGAATTAAAAAATGTTGAGGCTGAAATTGCAAGAGCAGAAAGAATGCTTTCTAATCAAGGATTTATTGCAAAAGCTCCACAAAAATTAATTGATGAAGAAAAAGAAAAATTAAACAAATATAATGCGTTAAAAGTTAATTTAGTTAATTCAATTAATGGTTTAACTAAGTAGGAGGTATTATGACAAAGCAAGAATTGGCTCAATATATTGATCATACTCTTTTAAAACCAAATGCAACTGAAGATGATATTAAAAAACTTTGTAAAGAAGCTAAAGAATATGGTTTTTATTCGGTTTGCGTTAATCCAAGATATGTGGCTAAGGCTAAAAAACTTTTAAAAAACACTCCAGTTAAAGTTGCTTGCGTTATTGGTTTCCCTTTGGGTGAAAATTTGCCTGAAATAAAACAACTTGAAGCAATGCTTGCAAAGAATGATGGTGCAGATGAACTTGATGTTGTTGCTAGCATTTCATCAATAATTATGGGTGATTATGAGTATTTGTTTAATGAGATTATGCAAATTGTTGAAGACACAAATTTACCTATTAAAGTTATTTTAGAAACTGGAATGCTAAATAATGAGCAAATTGTTGAATCTTGCAGAGTTGTTAAAAAGGCTGGTGTTGCATTTGTTAAAACTAGCACGGGTTATTACAAAGATGGTGCTTCAATGGAAGCAGTTAAATTAATGCGTGAAACTGTTGGTGAAGATATTGGGGTAATAGCTTCAGGTGGAATTAGAGACACCGAAACAGCTTTAAATATGATCGCATGTGGTGCGAATAGAATTGGAACAAGCAGTGGTGTTCAAATTGTTGAGGGATTTGGAAATGGAAAATAAAAAATTAATAATGAAAGCTATTGAGGCTCAAAAAAATAGTTATAGTCCATACACAAAATATCCGGTGGGGGCGTGCTTAGAAACTGATGATGGAACTTTGATTCGAGGTTGCAATATTGAAGATGCCACTATTCGATGTGGGGCGTGCGCTGAAAGATGTGCTATATTTACGGCTATATCTAATGGTTATAGGAAATTTAAAAAAATTGCAATTGTTGGTGGAGACTTAAGTGAGTATACTTTTCCATGCGGAACTTGTAGGCAAATGTTGCATGAATTTGCGCCAAACATAGAAATAGTTTTAGCAAAGTATAGTAAAGATAATAGGTTGTTTGTAAGGTCTTATAAGTTGCCTGAATTATTTCCTAGAGCATTTGGTCCAGAGGATTTGGATACTGAAGAAGAAGTATAAACAAAAAAAGTGATTTAATTTAAATCACTTTTTTTGTTTTT
>JAZUCB010000102.1:0-1378 GCA_045638985.1 Clostridia bacterium | reverse complement strand
TTTTCAATGCTTCCACCATCAAGTTTATATGTGATTGCATATTTAACTTCAGACCATGTTGCTGTTAATTCAATATCGCTATATGTTCCTTCATATATAACACCAACTGTTGCATCTGCATTATATCCTTTTCCTGAAGTTATATTCTCAATAGCATTTGTTGTTTTCCAACCCTCAAATTTATAACCAGTTCTTGTTGGGTTGTTTAATGTTATATCATCACTTTCAATTGTAAATCTTGTTGGATTTGTTACGCTTGGAGCAGTTCCGTTTGCAAGATTATATGTGATTGTGTGTTCATCAACATTCCATTGAGCTGTTAATGTGAATGAACCAAATGAACCTTTTGATATCTCAACAACTATATCATCATTTTCTAATCTAACGCCTGATTCTCTTGTTTTTAAAACACCTTTAATAACTTCACCATTATCAATGTTAGAAATTTTCCAACCAGCGAATGTGTAACCAATTCTTGAAGGAGTTTCTAAAGTAATTGAATCACTTGTTATATTGTATTTAACAACTTTGTTTTCTGTTTTATTATCAGCATAAACATAAGTTATCTCATATTCAGTTGTTCCGAAATTTGCAATTAATTCAATGTTGCCATATGTTCCAGCATAAATTGTTTCAACTTCTTCATTTTGATCATATGAATAAGAATTATTTCCATTTGAAATAGCATTCTTAGTTGTCCAATTATTGAATGTGTAACCATCGATTGTTGGATTAGCTAAAGTAATGTTTTCTGTTAAGAATGTGTAAGTTGCTGGGTTTGAATTAGTTCCAAAACTTAAACCATCAATATTAATTGAATAAGTAATTGAATAAGTATTTAATGTCCAGTCTGCATATAATGTAACATTTCCAATTATTGAAATTGAAGTAACTTCTGCACCAGATAAATCTTCGTTTATTTTCCAACCATTGAATGTGTAACCATTAGATTCAACATCTGCTAGATTAACTGGTAGGTTAGTAACAGTAAATGATTCTGGATTTGAATTATTAATTACAACATCAACTTTTGATCCATCTGCTTTTGTGTACTTAGAAACATAAGTAATCTTATAAACTTCTTCAACCACTCCCACAAATGAAATTGTTGCATCGCTTGTGATGTTTGAAACTGTAACATTTGCTCCGTCATCAACCAATGATCCACTTGTTGAAGTAATTACGAAGTTATCTTTAATATATCCATTTTCTAATGAATATGAGAATGTGAATGTTTCACCATGATTAACTTTGCAGTTTTCTGGGCGATAGTTAAAGCTATTTAAACCAGTAATAGAACCCATTGTAATTATGTATTCATTAATCTTAATTCCATTAACTGCTAATTCTAGATTTGCTTTAATTGCTGTTAATGTAA
>JAZUCB010000101.1:0-2157 GCA_045638985.1 Clostridia bacterium | reverse complement strand
GATTAAGCATTTCAATAGTGTCATTACCATTTGCTTTCTTTTCTACTATTTTTTTTCTCATTGTAGGAAACTCATTACATAAATATTGTATTCTTTCTAGTGTTTCAGTAAAAGTCATCCTTTTATTAATTACTTTTATTAAATAGTGGTCTGCGCCTAATCTACCCCAAATAGTTATACAACTTGGATCGTTTTGCGTTTTTGTGCCACCAAAAGATAAGTCAGCACTTAATGTTAGTTCTTCAAACACATTAGGAAAGTTCTTTTTGTTATACCATTTAATATCTTTTCTTTGGATTATGTTTCCACCTTCTACATAAGGTTTTCCTTGATAAAGAGCGTTAAATATCTTGTTTCCTAATGATTTTCTTTTTTTCTCAACCCATTCGGCAGTATGACCTAGTTCAGGAGATAATACTTCCCCTATTCTTCTATGCAATAGTTTATCTATGCCTTCTTCCCAAACACAAGGTATGTTAATGTAAATAACACCATCTTCTTCTTTGTATCTACCAATTAAATCATCTTCGTGCCAACGAGTGTGAATAATAACTAATGCACTACCCATTGGGTTAAGTCTTGTTTCAGCAGCACTCTTGACAACGCTATAAACTTTATTTCGATAATCTTCATTTTCGGCTTCAAGATTAGACTTATATGGATCATCAATAATTAACAAACTTGCAGGGTTTCCTGTTAAAGTGCCAAAAATACCTGTTGATAAAACTTGTCCTTGATGATTTTTGATTTGGAATAAAGTTTTGTTGTCTTGACTATCACTAATCTCTAAACCAAATAGTTCTTTACCAAATCGTTTAACTTTTTGTCTATTACTATCTCCAAACTTTTCTCCAAAGTCGGCATTATAAGAACATATAATCACACCTTTATCAGGGTTTCTCATAATAAACCAACTTGGTAAACACTCGGTTATAGTCATGGAATTGTGAGTAGGCAACATTGTTCTTCCACATAGATAAATGCCACCTTCTACTTCGATACAATTTCCTTCTTTTGGCTCAATATCTTCAACTTTGCAAATACTAATTTTTCTTTGTTTTGAAAAATTTTGTAATTGTTTTCTCGGTATTCTACAAGGAATATATGTTGTTGGATTAAAACATATTTGCCAATATGGTTTTTTTCCTTGTATTCCACTTGTAGATAAAGTTGGTTTCATTTCAACGATAGATACTCGCCAACCAAAAGTAGATATTAATTCTACAAAACTATCTCTTAATTCTTTATCAGCACTTACAAAAGATATTCTATTATGTTTATGGTCAACATAACCATCAGTGTCAATTAAACCTGCTAATAATTCTAATCTTTGTTCAACACTAGCAGTTAAATATTCTTGTGGAATAAACTTTTTTTGATTTGGTTTGTTATAACACATACCGAAATTATGTAAATCATAACAAAGTTCATTTAGATTAGCATAAATAACACCTGTTGTTTTATGTGTTGTTTCAAAACCATTGTGGTAATATTTTCTACATTCATCAATGGTTATTCTATCAATTTTAGCAGCACAAATTGTTCCACTATTTCTTTTTCCATCTCCAAGCCAAACACCTAAAACATAAGGGTTTACTTTTAGTTTCTTCTTTTCCCCTTTTAAGTATTTTTTTATAGGAAGTTGGAATCTATACCTATGTCCTCTACCTACTAATTCATTTTCACTTACACTTTGTTCAATAAACTTTGTTTCTCTAACAACTTCTTTATGAGCAAATCTATCATACACTAACCACTCATGGTTTTCGTGGCAAATTATTTCTTCGCCATTAGTAAATGTTATTTTTTTATTAGCATATTGTTTTGGAAAAACGTGTTTTACTTTAACAAAATCTCCATATTGGTTAATTACTTCATCTCCCACAACTAAATCTCCATGTTTTTTCCAATCATTTCTAGTTAAAATAGGAGTATTATTTTCCAAAAGTTTTCCAAACTGGGGTGGGACCGACAAACAAACAACTAGGTTTTCGCCTTTTTCCACTCTCTTGCAAATGCTTTCTGCTATATTTGCAAGTGCTAAATGAAACTTTGTAATTATATAGTTCTTTCCATATACATATTTAAGATAAGTGATGTAGTTTTCTCTCACTTTCTTTTTTTGTAATTCTCTATCAAACTCTCTTTTTTCACTTT
>JAZUCB010000100.1:0-3877 GCA_045638985.1 Clostridia bacterium | reverse complement strand
TCTATTATAAATCAAACAAAATTAATTACTAGCAATATAAAAAACAAAATACTTTAATTTCATATAATTTTTTACACAAAAAAAGCTTTCGATTTCTCGAAAGCCTTTAAAAAAACTATTTTGTTTGATTCATAACTTCTTCAGCAAAGTTGTCAACTCTTTTTTGAAGACCTTCACCCATTTCAAATCTAGCGAATCTTCTGATTGTGATTTTTTCACCTATAGAAAGAATTGATTCATTTAATAATTGAGTGATAGTTAAATCAGGATTTTTAACATAATCTTGCTCTAATAAGCAGATTTCTTTATAGTATTTATTAATTCTACCTTCAATCATTTTTTCAACAATTTCTGGTTTTTTACCTTCGTTAAGAGCTTGAGCTTTTAAAATTTCTTTTTCATGTTCAACAGCATTTGCAGGAACTTCTTCTTTACTAACATATTCTGGTTTGGCAGCAGCAATATGCATAGAAATGTTTTTGCAAAGTTCTAAGAAACTTTCACTTCTAGCAACGAAGTCTGTTTCACAGTTAACTTCAACTAAAACACCAATTTTTCCGCCCATATGAATGTATGAATAAACAACACCCTCAGCAGCAATTCTATCTGCCTTTTTAGCAGCAGCAGCAATACCTTTTTCTCTTAACCATTCTGATGCTTTATCTAAATCACCATTAGCTTCTGTTAAAGCTTTTTTGCAATCAACAACACCAGCACCAGTTCTTTTTCTTAATTTAACAATATCTTCTGTTGTAAACATATTTTTCACTCCTTTCTAACTATTCAGCTTCATTATTAGATTCAGTTTCTTGAGCAACTTCTTCAACAACTTCTGCAACTTCTTGAGCTTCAACAGATTCTTCTTCAGAAACTGGAGAAACACCTTCTTTAGCTTCAATAACAGCATTTGCCATTGCACCAGCAATAAGTGAAACAGCTCTAATAGCGTCATCATTTCCAGGGATAATGTAATCAATTGGCTCTGGATCACAGTTTGTGTCGATTAATGCAACGATAGGAATATTTAATGTTTTTGCTTCTTTAACAGCTAAATGTTCTTTCTTAGTGTCAACAATAAACATAACATCTGGAAGTTTTGTCATTTCTTTAATTCCACCAAGATTCTTTTCTAATTTAGCCATTTCAGCTTTTAACTTCATAACTTCTTTTTTAGGTAACAAATTAAATTCACCAACTTTTTCCATTTGAGTTAATTTGTTTAATCTGTCAATTCTGCTACGAATTGTTTTGAAGTTAGTTAATGTTCCACCCAACCATCTTGAGTTGATATAGAACATTCCACATCTTGTTGCTTCATCTTGAATAGCTTTTTGAGCTTGTTTTTTTGTTCCTACGAATAGGATAGTTTTTCCTTGGCTAGCCATTTCTCTAATATAATCATAAGCTTGATCAATTAGAACAACAGTATCTTCAAGATTGATAATATGAATATCATTTCTTGCTGTGAAAATGTATTTAGCCATTCTAGGATTCCATTTTCTTGTTTGGTGACCAAAATGAACCCCAGCCTCTAATAATTGCTTCATTGAAATTACTGACATTTATTAATCCTCCTTTGTTTTTTCCTCCCCACTTTTTTAAAGCTCCAATTGGCAACATAATTTAATTATGCAACAACCAATGAATATAAAATGGGTGCGTAATTTGCTTAAAAGCTGATGTATTTTACCACATCATAAAAGTAAAATCAATATTTTTATAACATTTTTTCTTATAATTTAAAAAAGGAGTTGATTAAATTTATTAACTCCTTTCATTTTTACTCAACACTCATGGTTTCTTCAATATCTGCTGTAACCATTTCACTGCCCATATGCTCGCAATCCACAACCTCATTCGCCCCTGAAGAGCAATAATATTGCTCTGTTTGATCAAAAGTTCTTATTAAATATTGAGCAAAATCTGCATCTGAATACCCACCATAACCTCTATGACGCGCAATTGGATTATTTTCTGGTTTTCCAAACGATTTTTCAAGAACAGTTGCTAAATCATTATACCCCACGCCTGTTGTTACTCTTTGAACTTCAATGCCGTTTTTATTCATATCATACATAATTGCATCTGCCGATTCAATAACCGCTTTAACAAAGTTATTAAAACTTACTTCACTATCCCCCTTATCCCCTTGCTTTAGTGCTTTTAAAACTTTCGTTGGAACTTCAATGTTATCATAACAAACAGTTTTAGTTTGAGGGTCGTACCACATATAAGCTTCTCCAACCATTCTTTTTTCTTCTTTATTTGGATTAGAATTTTTATGTTCAAAAACAATAAATCCAGCTTTAGGATTTAAATAACCATCTTCAACGCAACTTTCAGCTTCACCACCAAGATGTTGGCAACAGTTTGCAACATCTCCCACAATAAAGCCCTCTTCATCATCTTTACTTAAAACTCGGAAAGTTATAGCATTATCTTTTTGATTCTCACCAGCAGTGATCATTGGTTTAATATTTTTTGCTTCGTTAAATACATCTTGCATTTTTTCAAACTGCTTTTGGCTATAACCATATCGCCCAACTAAATCAGCCAAATGCTCATTTCCTTCATCAACATCTTCATATTCAATCATACTAGAATGCTCCGCAACAAACCTTGGAGTTAACAACGCTCTTTCTTCATTTCCATTAACAACTCTATTTGGGTAATTTTGTTGAATAGTTGCAAAAGAATTATGTGCAGCACAAATATAATCTTGCTCTTCCATCAAATCCCCATTTTTATCTTCTAATTGAAAAACCATGAAATCGGAATCTTCATGATAATATTTCATAAAAAATTGAGCAAAGGTTGGATTATATGCTCCATTTAGAGCCAATCTTGAAAACTTGCTATGAATTAAACCACCAATATAACTTGGATCAGTTTCACCACACTTACTCACGGCAACATGATTTTTAATATACTCATATGCTTTTTCACTTTCCCCTTGATTTTCAGAAAACCCACCAATTGCATAGTACACTTTTAATAAATCAGTTGTTGAGTTTGTTTTCTCTTGACCTTCCAATTTATCAAAACCCAATGATTTAATTAAATCACCCCAACGCTGATGATTGTTGTTAACTATGTAATTTTTAATTTCGCTTGATGGAAAAGTTTGTAAAATATTTTCTGGTGGAATAAACTTTATTTTCTTTTCTTCTTTCCAAAGATTAAACTGAACAAAGTTTTCTCTATAATTATTGTTGAAATAATTTATCAAATCATAAGAATTAAACTTAAATTTAAAACAACTTTCTTTTAATTCATCATCTTCATGTGGCGATAAAATAACTTTGATTCCATCTTTTGAAAGATAGGTAAAATTAGCATCATAACCTGAAAGTTCATCTGTTCTTCTTAAATTATTATCTTCCAACTTTTTATTTGGATTTTCAAACACAATTTGAGTTTTATTACAATTTTCAAAAGCACAAAGCCCAATTTTTGTTACGTGGCTTGGAATAACTATTTTATTCAAACCAACGCAACCTCTAAATGCATAATCACAAACTTCAGTTTCACCTTCTGGAACAACATATTCTCTTGTTGCCTCACGCGTCATATTCAATGCTTGATATAAAAATCCACTTTTTCTAAAATCCCATTTAAGTGGTGCTTCATATTCTGGATTACCATCCATTTCGCTTGTTTTTGCACTATTCATAAATGCACGAATCAATGAATTTTGCCACATTGAGCAGTTATCGTGGTCACTATCTGGATAGAATGGTATACCTGAAAGTATTATTTCATCGCAATCTAATTCTAGAGTTTTTGCTCTACCTTTTGCAAAATCTTTATAATTTTCAATTCTAAATGTTACTGGCTCTACCTTAACCCACTGAACATTACCTGTTTTACCAACATC
>JAZUCB010000099.1:0-9465 GCA_045638985.1 Clostridia bacterium | reverse complement strand
GTTGTAATTATTATAAGAATTTTGTAAGTTTTCTATTTTGCTTTGATATGTTAAATGATCAGAATAAATTTGATTTAAATAACTTTCACTTAAGTAAAAATAGTAATCGTTATCAACTTTTTCTGAAGATAAATAATCAATAAATAAATCTAATTGAGATTTGGTTGTTAAAATGTTTTCAATTTTGATTACAACAATGCAACCAGAAAGGTTGCTTTGGCAAAAGTAATCGTTGCTTGAATAATAACAAGTTAAAAGTTGATATGGTAAATTAAAGCTTGTGATTTTACTACCAACATATTGGTATGCTGGAGAACTATCATTTGTTGTGAATGATTTTATAACATATTTTCTTTCCATAAAAACTTCAATATATTCATATTCGTTAATTAAACAATAATTAATTAAGTTTATAAATTCTTCATTTGAATTTATGAATAAGTCGGTTGTTTTTGTTGTGTTATCTGAATATGTGTGAGATAACTTATAATTCGAGAAGAAATCAAAAGCTGTTGAAGATGTTGGGTAATCAAAAAATTTTGTTCTATGCTGATTTGGAATGTGTGAATTTTTTGTCATTTCATCGGTGATTAAAAAATATTTATGAGTTAATCTTTCTGTTAAACCACTTGATAATTCAGCCCAAGTGGTATCAACAATGTACCATTCGCCATTTATTTTAACTTTGTTCCAAGCGTGATTTTCTGAAGAACTATATTGAACTGCGGAACCAACAATTCTTATGCAATCAATTCCTTCCATATTGCAAAGTAATGAAAATGCTTTACTGAAACCATCGCAAACTGCAAGACCTTTAATAAAAACTCCTTCTAAATAGAAACTAGGAATATGAGTTGTTTTATAAGAAGAAAGAATTAATTTCTGGTCAAAACTGCGCTTATCATAAGTTGTTGTTGAGCAAATATAATCATAAATTACAAGAGCTTTTTCAAAATCACTCATGTTGTTTCCGATTATTTTATTTAAAATAGATTTTGCTGTATTGTATATTAATTCTGCTCTGCTATTTGGGGTGCAGATTGGAGTATAATTATTTTCAACTGCCCAATATAGTTGTTCGCTTGTTGTTACATTAACTTGAAAGAAGTTGTTATCGCTTTCAAAATGGGTGTTGTTTAATCTAGAGTCTTGAGAATAATCGTAAACCTCATAATATGGCTTGATTGATTCTATTTGCTCGGCTTGTGAAACGGGAGAAGTATTGAAGTTGTCAACATCTATCAAACATTCTTCAACTCCATAGTAACCAACTTTAACCATGTAATCAAATTCGCTACTTGAAGCCTTGTTGCAAGCAAAAGCCTCTTTTTCATTGTTATAAATATAAAAACTAAGACCAGAAGTTTCATTAATATAATTGCTAAAAGTTTCGGTTATTTTTCTACGAATTTTATTTATATTGTTTTCATTTTTAGTGCTAGCATTTATTATTGATGTTGCAAAATCTTCGCTAAGTCTAATATAATATTCTTCATCTCTATTTATAAAATTATAGTATAGAATATTTTCTAACTCGCTTTGAGAAGATATATAGTAATCGTTTAATTGACCATCAAACAAATATGTTGATGTGCCATAAGTTCCAGAATAAGTGTAATAATAAATTATATCGTTGTTTTTAACATATAAATTATTATCATTTTCATAAATTGCAGCCACCCTCATTGCAGAAGGGGTTGTTTTTGATAAGTAATCTTGCAAGTCAATAAAATTATTTGTTGTTTGGATATTAACATATCCAGATTCGTTGTTGAAAATTAAAACAGCGTATTTTGTTGCGTAAGGAACTGTGTCCCAAGTTAAAATGGTTTGGTTTTGAACGATATTGCTAACGCCAATTTGTGGAGAAACAACGATATTAGGTTCTTCTTCAACTTCTTCGGTTGTTGTTCCATAAACGTAAGTGATTGTGTTGCTAAAATCTGAACGGGAGTTTTCAGAAGTTGCACAAATGTTAATTTCATAAATGCCATAATTTTTCAAATACTCAGCAAAAGAACAAGAAATTTTATTATTGATTGAAATGTTGTCTATTGTTTTGCATAAGTTTTTATTAATATAAAGTTCATAGTTTATAATTGATTCATCATCTTGAGCTTGCCAATAAACAAGTTTTTCATCTCTATTAATTTCAATAGTTGGAGCTGGTGGTTTTGGATTGAGTAAGTTTGAAAGCCAATTGCAACTATAAAGAAAAGTTCCACTAATAAGCATAATGAAACACAGCAAAATTGATTTTATAAATTTGTTTTTTTCCATTCTAAAATACGCAACCTTTAATATATTACTATATTAAATTATAAGATAAAACAGGGATTAATAGCAAATGAAATTGCCAAACTCAAACTCAACTTAGCCAATCTTCAGGAGCTTGCCAAATTTTTAATGCGTCACTTAAATTTTCTAAGCATTCGATTTGAAAGTTTGTAACGCTATTTTTAAATTTTGTGTAGATATTAGTAAATGCAATTTTGTTACAAACTTCAATGTTTTCATTAATATTTAAAGCATAATTTAAATAGTAATAATCTTTATGATAGATCCATTCTTCATTAACATTTAACGAGTTGTTGTGTATTTTTGAATTGTTTAAATTTGTTGTTGCTTTAACTCTAATATATTGAGGATTTGAGGTGGCGTTTTTAATATATAATTTTTGATTAATGTAGGTACCACCAACAATTCCAGAGGGATGAAAAATACTAAAAACATAATTGTCTGGTTGGGTTATTTCACATGTTATTGTTTCACCAAGATTGGTTGAAATTTTTTTATCTAAAGAATTTAAAAACATTATTATATTTAAGCCTAAAGATATTGAAAATAAAACGCAAACAACTAAAAAAGCAATTTTTGATTTTTTTAGTTTTGTTTCTTTTTCTTTAACAGATTTATTTAGGGGTAATATTTTTTTTATTATTGGCTTTTTAACATTTATCCATTTTAAATCTTCCATAATTAAAACCTTTTATTTTATATATTTATATTATTGCTAAAAAAACAAAGTTTATTATTATACTTTGAAAATAATGTGAAATTTGGTATACTTAATTATTATGGAAAACTTAAATTTATTTAATTTAAATAATCTAACAGAAAAAGAAGCAAGAAAAGAAAATTCCCAAAAACTTGCATTTATTGGCGACGCTGTTTATTCACTATATGTTAGAAATAAAATTGTTTTGAATAATAATTGCAAAGCAAACGAGCTACATAAATTAACAAGTGAAATAGTTAAAGCTGGTGGTCAAAGTGAGTTTGTTGAAAACATTCTGAATATTTTGAATGAACAAGAAATGGAAGTTTATAAAAGGGCAAGAAATTATAAAACAGCCAATGTTGCAAAAAATGCAAAGGTAACAGATTATAAAAGGGCAACTGGTTTGGAAGCTATTGTTGGCTATTTATATTTATATGGAAATTTAGAAAGAATAAACCAAATATTTGAAATGATGAAGGATTAATATGAAATTTGAAGGTAAAAATGCAGTAAGTGAAGTTTTGAAATCTGATAAAGCAATTAATAATCTTTTAATTAGCAATTCAATAAACAGAAATTCAATTGTTGAGATTTTAGAACTAGCAAAAAAGAAAAATGTTAAATATCAATTTGTTGATAATAATATTTTAAAAAAATATAGTGAAACAAATAATCACCAAGGAATAATTGCAATTGGTGAAGATTTTAAATATTCAGAGTTGGAAGATGTTGTTAGTGGTGAAAATAATAAATGTTTGCTTATTTTAGATGGAATTGAAGATCCCCATAATTTAGGAAGTATTATTAGAAGTGCTGAATGTTTTGGGGTTGATGGTGTTGTTATTCCTAAAAACAGAGCATGCCAAGTAACTGAAACAGTTATAAAAACAAGCGCTGGAGCTATAAGCCATGTTAAAATTGCCAGAGTAACCAATATAAACACTACAATTGAAGCTTTGAAAAAAAATGGTTTTTGGGTTTATGGGTTAGAGCTTGGTGGCAGACCAATAAATGAAGTTGACTTTAGTGGAAATATTGCAGTTGTTGTTGGAAGTGAAGGAAAGGGTATTAAAATGCAAACGAGATCTGTTTGTGATGATATTGTAACATTGCAATTGAAAGGCAAGGTTAATTCTTTGAATGCATCTGTTGCAACTGGAATTGGTTTATATGAAATAACAAAAAATAGATAGGTTTAATTTGGAAAAAGAAATAGAGTTAATTATTGAAGCACAAAATGGTAATGAAAATTCAAAAAACATCTTAATAGAAAAATACGAACCATTAATAATGGCTGTTATTAAAAGAAAAGATTATTATATTGAGGGTGGAGAAGCTCAAGACCTTATTCAAGAAGGAAGGCTTGCACTTTTTAATGCAATTAAAGCTTATAGCACTGAAAAGCAGGTTAAGTTTTCAAGTTTTGCTAGAACGGTTATTGAAAATCATATAAAAAACATAATTAAATCATTTTCTGGAAGCAAGAATGCACCTTTAAACAATGCTTATAATATTAATAATCAGGGAGAACTTGATTTGAATGAAGATAAGGATTTGTTTATTCCAATAAAACCAACTCAATCAATAGAAGATGACTATTTGGGCGAACAAAATGCGAAGTTGTTAATAGATAACATTGTTAAAAATTTAAGCCCAATGGAAAATAAAATATTGCAATTAAAACTTCAAGATTTATCTTATATTGAAATTGCAAATAAATTAAACTTAACAAACAAAGCGGTTGATAACGCATTGAATAGAATAAAGAACAAAATTTTAAACATGAAAAAATAAAGTTGAAAACACAGAGGTATTTTATGGAGCATTTAGCGTTATATAGAAAATATAGACCTAAAGATTTTAATGAAGTTGTTGGACAAGAGCATATAACAAAAACATTGATCAATCAAATTAAAAACGATAATATTAGTCATGCATATTTGTTTTGTGGAACTAGAGGAACTGGAAAAACAAGTATTGCAAAAATATTTGCAAGAGCAATTAATTGCACGAATTTAGGTGTTAACGGTGAGATTTGTGGGAAATGTGAAGCTTGTGTTAATTTAAATGATCCAGCGAATCTAGATATTGTTGAAATCGATGCTGCTAGTAATAATGGCGTTGATAATATCCGTGAGCTTAGAGAGAAAATTAAATATTCTCCAATTTCATGCCAATACAAAGTTTATATTATTGATGAAGTTCATATGTTATCAGATAGTGCGTTTAATGCGTTGCTTAAAACGCTTGAAGAACCACCAAAGCATGCAATATTTATTTTAGCAACAACTGAGTCTCAAAAAATTCCAGCAACTATTGCTAGTAGATGTTTAAAATTTGATTTTAAATTATTAGAGCAAGAGCAATTGGTGAATCACTTAAAAAACATTTTCACAAAAGAAAGTATTAAATTTGAAGAAGAGTCTTTGCAGTTGATTGCGTCTTTAGGGGAAGGAAGCGTTCGTGATACTTTATCAGTTGCAGAAATGTGTGTTGCGTATTCAAATAATAATTTAACATATGATGAAACGATTAAAGCGTTAGGTGTAACTAATAGAGAATTATTGTTTAAGCTTGCAAGTGCTATTTTAAATAAAAATGCAAAAGTTTTAATTGAAGAAATTGATAGTGCATATAAAAGTGGAAAAAGCATGGTTCAGCTGAGCAAGGATTTGTTAGGATATTTTAGAGATTTAATGGTTGTTAAAACCAATAGTGAATCAAACAAATTTTTAAGATTACCTCAAGATATTTTCAATAAATTATTGGAATTGTCGGAGGTTGCATCAAAAGAAAAATTATTGAATATCTTAGTAAAGTTAAGTGGTCTTGAGCAAGAGTTTAGATTTACGCAAAACCCTAAAACATTATTTGAAATAACGGTTATGAGTTTGTTAAGTGAAAGCGATTATGAAAAGCTAGAAAAGAAAGTTATAGCACTAGAAGCAAAACTGAACAAATTGGTGAATCCCTAACACTCAAAAAAAAACAATTTTAAGTGGTGAAACTTCGAACCTCAACAAAATGGTGGAAAGTGAAACGGAAGAATTAAAAAATGAAAAAGCTAAAGAAAACAAAACTGATTATCATAAAGTTTTTGGAATGCTTTTAGTTTATTTAAGAAAAAACAATTACGATTTAGAATATTCAATTCTTAGCAATGTTGATGATTTGAGATTAAAAGAAGATAATATTGTTCTAGGGATATCTGATAGTTTTGGTTACAACAAGATTCAACAAAATATTGATGTTGTTAATAATTTCGTTAAAGAGTATTCATATGGAATTGTTGTGGAAAACACCGTTGCAAAAGAAAAGATTAATATTATTGATTTGTTAAAAGAAAAGTTTGGTAATTATTTAAAAATTATTAAATAAACATTTGAACAATTTGGTTAAAAGATTATAATAATAAAAAAAGATAGGAGAATAATTTATGTTTAGACCAGGAATGAATGGATTCGGTGGAGCTAATATGCAAAATTTAATGCGTCAAGCTCAAAAAATGCAAGAAGAATTGCAAGCAAAAGCAGCAAAAGCTGAAGAAGAATTAGCTAACACAACCTTAACAGCAACAAGTGGTGGTGGAATGGTTGAAGTATCAATATTAGGAAATAAAAAAATAACAGGAATAACAATTAAACCTGAAGTTGTTGATCCAGATGATATTGAGATGCTTCAAGATTTAATAGTTGCAGCAACAAACGAAGCAATTGCAAAAGCAGATGAATTAGAAAAACAATTAAAGCCAAGTGTTCCAGGTTTTTAATTAAGGATAAAAAATGAATAAAATTGAAAGTATGGAAAGGTTAATTAATGCCTTAACTTTTTTGCCTGGCGTTGGAAGGAAAACTGCAGAAAGATATGCATATGCAATTATTAACTTAAAAGATGAGGAAGTTAGATTGTTTTCGCAAGCATTAATTGATGCAAAAGCAAATCTTAAATTCTGTTCTGTTTGTGGAAACTTCACAGAAGATGAGGTTTGTGAAATTTGCAAAATTAGAAATAATAGTGTTATATGTGTTGTTAAAGAACCAAAAGATGTTTTGGCAATTGAAAAAGCACGAGTTTTTAAAGGGGTTTATCATGTTTTACATGGAACGATTAATCCACTTGAAAATAAAGGACCAAACGATATTAAAATAAAAGAATTATTAGATAGAATAAATT
The DNA here is from genome assembly GCA_045638985.1 of Clostridia bacterium. Taxonomy (GTDB): domain Bacteria; phylum Bacillota; class Clostridia; order Christensenellales; family UBA1242; genus UBA11490. Next base: position 2,291 of record JAZUCB010000099.1, on the reverse strand, counting down.
CTGGAGATGTTCAAGAGGTTATTATGGCAACAAACCCTGATGTTGAGGGAGAAGTGACAGCAAGTTATATAGCCAAATTATTGAAGCCATTAAATATAAAAGTAACAAGACTTGCTCAAGGAATTCAAATGGGTTCTGATTTGCAATATGCTGATGAGGTTACTTTAAGCAAAGCTATTAATGATAGAACGGTAATTTAATATTAAAAAAATAAAAAACACATTGTTTATAATGTGTTTTTTGTTTTTGTATATAAATATATATTATTCTCCGTCGTTATAATAGATAATTCCAAGTGTGTTTTTTCCGCAATGTGAAGTAACAGTTGATGATGCTAAAGTTTCGTAAACTTTATTAAAGTTTGTTTTTTCAGAAACAAATTTTCTTGCAAGTTCAACATATTCTTCTTCTGCATTTGAATGGGTTATGAAAACAAGGCTGTTGTCTGGAGTGTTAAATTCCTCAATGGTGTCGCTAAGGTATTTATCTAAAATTCTATCCATTTTACCCATATATTTTTTATGCATTTGCATTTTGCCATCTTTTAAAGCAATTGATGGGTGGATTTTAAGAACGTTTGCTCCAAGTAAAGATAAGCTTGAGCATCTTCCGCCTTTATGAAGATAATCTAATTTATATGTTGCAAAACTTATTTGAACTTTGCTTCTTCTATCTTCAACTTTTTTAATAATTTCTTCAACACTTAAACCTTGTTTTAATAATTCGCACGCATAAAGAACTTGAATTCCTAAACCTGTTGATAAAGATAAACTATCAATAACATAAATATTTTCCATTCTTTCTGCTGCTTTTTTTGCAAAATTATATGTTCCAGAAACTTTGCTTGAAATTGATAAATGAATTAAGGCGTCATATCCTTTTATTTCATTGTTGAAAAATTCTTCAAATTGGTATTCGTTTATTGCAGAAGTTTTTGGAAGGATTTTGTTTTCTTCAACGAATTTGAAAATATCTTCATTGTTTATATCAATACCATCAAGATAATCGTTATCTCCCATTGTTACGTTGAAAGGAATAACAGAAATATTGTTTTCTTTATATAATTCTTTTCCTAAATCAGCAGAGCTGTCGCATGTAATTTTAATTAACATAATTCACCTCATTATACAATGGTATTATAGACTTTTTTACTTAAACGTGTCAAACAAATAAAAATTAAATAATAATAATGATTGATAAAAAAGTGTAAAACGTGTTATATATTATATGAAATTGTTAAATTTATAAATGTATATAAAATCAATGTTTATGGATGGCTAATAGGTCAATAAAGGAAGAGTAATGAGTTTTAAAAAAAATGATAATGGGTTTGTTTGTGAAAACTGCGGTAAGAGGGTTGAAAAATTAAAATATACTTCAAGAAATCATTGCAATCATTGTTTGCACTCTTTGCATGTTGATAATGATCCTGGCGATAGGGCTAATGAATGCAAGGGGTTAATGAAGCCTGTGGGCTTGGAATATAATTCAAACAAAGGCTATATAATTATTCATCAATGCACCAAATGTGGAGAGCTTAAAAGAAATAAAGCATCTGAAGATGATGATTATAATGAAATATTGAAAATAAGTAGTAACAACTAAAAAAAGTAGATTAAGTTTTTAATCTACTTTTTTAAAATTTAATTTCATTAACATTACTTAATATGTTAAGATGTATGGTTGAAGGTTTGGATAATCCTTCGTTAATATTTGTTTGTATTTGGCTTAAAACACCATCAAAGAAACCGTCAATGTTTATAACGTCAATTTTGCAGGTGTGTTCATTCGCGCGAGATGTTTCGTTTGCATATAACAATTCTTCAAGCGTTCCTGTTCCACCTGGCATAACAATAATATGGTCACAGGATTTTATTAATTGAAGACGCTCGGTTTCTTGGTTTACAATTGTTGGATTAAAGTTTTCTTCTCCCAAAAATTCTTTTAGTGATGGGGCGTCATTATCGTAATAAGCTTTAGGAATAATTATTTCAATGTTTTTACTTTTAGATGCAAAACTTTTTAGAGTTTCGCCCATAATTCCTTTGCTAGATCCTCCCTGAACATATGTTAAATTATTTTTAGCTAAAATAAAACCCAACTCATATGCTTGTTTGTTAATATTTTGATTTTTTGCCAAACCAGCACCTGCACAAACAAAAACTTTCTTCATAATTCACCTCTCAAATTAAGATTATCATAAATGCTAAACAATTTCAAAATATATTAATAACCAAGTAAAATTTTATTATAAAAAATAGGATTTTATGATTAATAAAATGTAAATTATA
>JAZUCB010000098.1:0-2453 GCA_045638985.1 Clostridia bacterium | reverse complement strand
ATAAAAAAACAAAAGCATATATTCTAAATTCTAATGATATGCATATAGATATTAAAACTGAAAGGGGTGTTTTTACTACTTATCATAATGCAATAAAAAAATGTATATCAAACACTACTAATTATATTAACGTGTATGAATTTTATAATTTGTGTAAAGATAAAAATCCTCAAATTGTTGATTTTAATTTTGAACAATTTAGGTTTGTTTTATTGGTTTTTGAAGAATTAAAAATACTTAATATAACTAGTGATATGATAGATTTTACTGGAGTAAAATCAGATTTAAATAAATCTAAAATTTTACAATGTTTTAATAATTTAAATAATTGAGGTTTTAATATAAATGAAAATTGAAGAATTTAAAATTTTAATTAAGAAAACATATAATTCAGAACAGTCTCAAACAATTATTCAATGCTTAAATTATGTTTTAAATAAAGAATGTGATAACAAAATTTATGGGGTTGAGTTTTCTCTTGGTGTTGCTAATAAGGTGATACAAAATAAGTTGGATTATAAATCAGTTGCTGTTGCACTTTTATATTCTGTTCTTAAATTAAATTTAATAGACAAAGAGTTTCTAGATTCATTAGATTTCGAAATGTTTGAAATGATAACAGCACTTCAATCTATTGAAAAACAGGATTTATCAACAAGGCAAGAACAATTAGAAAGTGTAAAAAAAATGTTTATTGGTTTAGCAAAGGATATTAGAGTTGTTATTATAAAACTTTGTGCTGAAGAAGAAAAATTGAATTATTTAGATGATTTTTCTGAAGAAGAATTGGAAAAACTAATGAAAGCATACACGGATTTATTTGCTCCAATTTCAGCAATGCTTGGAATGAGCCAAATAAAGAACAAGTTGGAAAATGCAACTTTTAAATATTATAAACCAAAATTATATGATGAATTATCTCAAGCTTTAAATGTTTATGTTGAAGAAAGAAACGACATGATCCAAGTTGTTATTCAACAAATAAAAACAGAATTAAAAGATTTTATTAAAGGTGATTTTTTAGTTTATGGTAGACAAAAACAATTGGCAAGCATCGCTAAGAAATTACAAAGAAAAAATATGACTATTTCTACTATTTTAGATATATATGGTAGAAAAAACAATATTGAAGAATTAACGCAACAAAAAGCGTTTAATGAAATTACTCTAAGCCACATTTTAGATATTCTTGCTGTTAGAATTATTGTTAACACTGTTGAAGAATGTTATATGGTTTTGGGTAAAATCTTTTCAATATTTAAACCTTTTGGTAATTTTAAAGATTATATTTCAAATCCAAAAGAAAATGGTTATCAATCATTGCACACAGCAATAATTTTAGAAAATGGCGATCCTGTTGAAGTTCAAATAAGAACTTTTGATATGCATAACTACGCGGAATATGGTCTTGCGGCACATTGGGCATATAAAGAGAATAGAAAGGTTAATGAATCTGATATTAAAATAAATTATATTAGGTCCATCCTTGAAATGTATAAAGAAAAATCTGCTGATGAATTGTTAGAAACATTAAAAACTGATGTTTATTTGGGTAAGATTTTTGTTCAATCACCAATGGGGAAAATTTTAGAATTTCCAGAAGGGGCAACACCGATTGATTTTGCTTATGCTATTCATTCAAATGTTGGAAATTCATGTGTTGGTGCAAAAATTAATGGTAAAATTGTTCCTTTATCAACTATGCTCTATAATGGCGATATTGTTGAAATTATAACAAATCCAAATTCTAAAGGACCATCAAGAGATTGGTTAAAAATTTGTAAAACTGCATCAGCAAAAACAAAAATAAAATCTTATTTCAAGAAAGAAATGAAAGAAGATAATGTTAAACGTGGTAAATCTATGTTAGAAACGCAAGCTAAGTTAAAAAACATAAATTTATCAAAATATTTAACTGAAGATATTTTAGAAGATTTATTTGAAAAATATACTTTAGCTCCTTTAGAAGATATGTATGCTTCAATTGGGTATGGTGGTTTAAACACAACTCAAATATTAAATAAACTAAAGAAATTATATGACGAAGCCCATGAAGAAGAAATTCAAATATTAAAAAACACTAAAGTTAATATTGCCAAAAATGACTCAAATGGGAATGTTATTGTTAGGGGGTTTAGTAATTTATTAACTAAATTTGCTAAGTGTTGTAATCCTGTTCCTGGTGATGATATTGTAGGTTATGTTTCAAGAGGAAAAGGAGTTACAGTTCATAGAGCCGATTGTCATGCAGTTAATAATTATGAATTTGATCGATTGATAGAATGTGAATGGAATAATAGTAATAAAGGCATGTTTGTTGGATCTATTAGTGTTATTTGTGTTAATGATTCTAAAATTTTACATACAATTTCAAAGAAATTGGGTGACAATAAAATTCAAGTTGTTTCTTTCAATTCTAAAATAATTCCTGAAAATAAGATGATGATAAACAT
>JAZUCB010000097.1:0-1028 GCA_045638985.1 Clostridia bacterium | reverse complement strand
TTTTTCATTTGTTTTAATTTTCGTGTTAAGCTTATTTACAATAACGGGTAAGCTCTTATTAAATTCGTCTGAAGATAAACTTTTGATTTCTGTTTTAAATCCGATTTATTCTCCATATGTTGAAACTGGAAACACTATTTTTACTAATGGGGACTATCAATTAGAAGCTAAAGAGTTGAACTTTGTTGCACCTGTTAATTTTAAAAACTGCGAAATTTTTAACAATGAAATTGTTTTTGAAATTTTAGGTGATAATATTATTTCAGCAATAGAAGATGGTATTGTTGTTGAAATTAACACAACAACAGATAATACAAAGTATATTAAAATTTTGCACTGTGATAATCATGTTAGTGTTTATGAGGGTGTTGATGTTTGTGGTGTTGAGGTTGGTAATAAGGTTGATAAGGGGTCGCACATTGGCACTGGATTAGATAATAAATTAAAATTGAGTTTGTTTAAAGATAATAATCCTCTGCTGGTTGATAAAATTTTTGATAATCAGATAATATGCAAATGATAAATTTTAAAACAGTAACAACTATTTGCGTGATGTTATTTGTTTCTATTTTTTTCAATTTGTTTAATCAATTGAGTGTGTATTTTTTTGTTTTGTTTTATCATGAGTTAACGCATTTTTTAGTTGCACGGAAACTTGGTTATAGGTTTGATAAAGTATTGTTTTTGCCATATGGTAGTGTAGTATATAACAATAACTGTAAACCTATTGACAAACACGAAATTGTTATTGCCATTTCTGCTCCGTTATTAAATATTTGTGTTTCGATTATTTTTATTGCAATTTGGTGGATGTTTCCGCAAACATATGAATCAACATTCTTATTTGTTTCTGCTAATATTTCATTAGGATTGTTTAATTTATTGCCAATTTTTCCTTTAGATGGTGGTAGAGTTTTGTTGGCAAAAATGAAGAATAATTTAAGAGTTAAACTCATTTTCTTAATATTTTTTATAGTAACATTGGTTTTTATTTTTTTGTTTTTAGTATTATTTTTTATTTCTTTATT
>JAZUCB010000096.1:0-1358 GCA_045638985.1 Clostridia bacterium | reverse complement strand
AGTTTATAAAACCATTGAAAAACTTAAAGATAAAATGAAATTAATTCCTCAATTTAAAGGAAAGTTAAAAAATCCTAAAAAATGCTTAGAACTTTTTAAATTAGAAGATGAAATTGATTTGGAGTTTGCAAACGTTAGCATATATTCTTTGCTTAAAAAGGCAGAAGATGTTGCTAGTCAAAAATATACTGAAATGGAAGTTGTTGTTGGAAATTTAGCAAACTTTTATGCTGAAAATTCAGTGTTTGTTGAACCCGAGTTAAATGGAATGAGTGAAAAATATTTGAAAAAGTTAATTAATAATCCTGAATTTAAAAATTATGCTTTTGGATTAAAATTAATGCTTAGAAATAAACCACATATTTTAAGTGAAAAAGAAGAAATGATTTTAACTAAAGCCTCAAAGTTTTCAGATGATTTTTCAGATATTTTTAGTAATATAGATAACGTTGATTTGAAGTTTAAGGATGCTATTGATTCAAAAGGTAAAAAACATTTGTTAACTAATGCAACATATTCTTCTCTTAGAGAAAGTAAAGATAGAAATTTAAGAAAATCTGCAAGTTTAAACATGCTTGAAGGTTATAAATCTTTAGCAAACACAATTGCAACAAATTATATTGGAAACTTAAAAAACGATTGGTTTTATAGTGAAATTAGGAATTATAAATCAACCTTAGGTGCAAGTCTGTTTTCAATAAATATGGATGAAAGTGTTTATAATAAACTAGTTGAAAATGTTCATAGCAATATTCCAATTTTGAAAAAATACTATAAATTAAGAAAAAAATTGCTTAATTTAAATCAGTTATGGGGTTATGACTTATTAGTTCCATTAACTAAATATGCTCCTAAAATCGAGTTTTTAAATGGTGTTGAAATGGTTAAAAACGCACTAAGCGTTTTGGGTGAAGAATATATTAACATTGTTCAAAGAAGCGTTGATGAAAGGTGGGTTGATGTTTATCCTGCAGAAAACAAAGAAAGTGGGGCGTTTAACTGTGGAGGGGCATATAGCGTGCATCCATATGTTTTAATGAACTATGTTAATAATTTAGATGGGGTTTTCACATTTGCTCATGAAATTGGTCATTCTGTTCATGCTTATTTGAGTAATAAAAATCAACCACAGAATTTGGCGCATTACCCAATTGTGTTAGCCGAAATTGCAAGCACCGTTAATGAAGTTTTGCTGATAAAATATTTTTATGCAAATGCAAAAACAAAAGAAGAAAAAATTCATTTCTTAGATGAATATATTAGAATGTTCACATCAACAATTTTCACTCAAACTAAATTTAGTGAATTTGAGGAATATGCTCATAAATTAATTGAACATGATGAGCCAATAAGTAAAG
>JAZUCB010000095.1:0-2175 GCA_045638985.1 Clostridia bacterium | reverse complement strand
TATTAACAAATAAATAAAACACCTAAATTAACACAAACAACAAACTTTATTAAAAAATAAAAAAGCTGTTTGTTTTATCAGCTTTTCTATTATGTTTATTTTAACAAATCTAAAACTTCAAAAATTCTTTCCAGATCATTTTTTGTATTATAATTTATAACAATTTTTCCAGAATTATCTGACCCCTTAATATCAACCTTTGTTGAAAATTTCTTTTCAAGTTTATATGTGTAGTCCATTAGTTCAATGCTCTTTTTATTAGCAACCTTCTCTTTTACTTGTTTTGGCATTTGAACTTCTTTAACTGCTTTTTCCATATCTCTAACAGTTAATCTTTTAACAATAGCCAACTTAGCTAATTTTTCTTGAACTTCTGGATTTTGAACAACAACCAAACTTCTCGCATGGCCTGCACTAAGTTTACCACTTTCAACTAAACTAATAACCGCAGGGCAAAGAGTTAATAATCTTAAAACATTGGCAATATTAGATCTGCTTTTTCCCAATTTATCTGCAATGTCATCTTGAGTCCAAGCAAATTCATTCATTAACTCCTTAACTGCTTTTGCATATTCAATTGGATTCAAATCTTCTCTTTGGATATTTTCTAATAATGCAATTTCTTTAATTTGTTGATCAGTGTAATCCTTAATAATTGCAGGGATTTTCTTCAGTCCTGCAATTTTACTAGCTCTAAATCTTCTTTCACCAGCAACAATCATATATCTATTATTAATTTTCTTTAAAATAATTGGTTGAACAACACCAAAAGACCTAATACTATCAGCCAATTCATTTAAACTAACCGGATCAAAATTCTTTCTTGGTTGTCCCGGGTTATTATCAATTAATCCTATCTCAATTTCTTCAACCCCATCTTTAACTTGTTGTTCTTTAGAAACACTCTCAACCTCAGAACCATCGCTTCTTTCAAGAATACCAAGCAATGAGTTTAAACCTCTTCCTAATCCTCTTTCTGCCATTTTTTACTCCCTTATTTATAATAAACTTATTAAATATAGTATTTTTTCAGCTTTGACATATTTAGGTTATAAATTTATAACCTATTATTGTTTTATAATTCACCATTCTTTCTTAAGAATTCTTCGGTTAAAGCTTTGTATGCCTTTGCCCCAGTACATTTAGGATCATATAAAACAATTGGTTCGCCGAAACTTGGTGCCTCAGCCAATCTAACGTTTCTAGGAATAACTGTTTCGTAAACTTTATCTTTAAAAAACGCCTTTAAATCGTTAGCAACAGATATTCCAAGATTATTTCTGTTATCCTTCTTAGTTAGTATAACACCCTCAACATCAACTTTTTCATTCAGATGTTTTTTAACTAATTTTATGGTATACATCAACTGGGTTAAACCTTCTAATGCAAAAAACTCACACTCCATTGGAATAATAACTGAATCTGCAGCAGTTAAAGCATTAACACTCAACAACCCTAATGACGGAGGACAATCTATGCAGATATAATCATATTTATCTTTTACTGATTTAAATATATTACGCATAATCTTTTCTCTATTATTCATACCAACCAATTCAACTTCAGCACCCGATAAATCAACATCTGAAGGAACTAAATCAAGGTTTTCTAATTTAGTTGGAACAATAATTTCTTCAATAGTGTTATCTTCAATAATAACATCAAACATAGTTTTAACTTGCTTTTCTTTATTATAACCCAAACCAGAACTAGCATTTCCTTGAGGGTCAATATCCACAACTAAAACTTTTTTTCCAAAAACAGCTAAATAACTACTCATATTAATACAAGAAGTAGTTTTACCAACTCCACCTTTTTGATTAATAAATGCAATAATTTTTCCCATTTAAACCTCTCTAAAATGATTATATCAATTAATAACTATTCTTGCAATTATTTTATAAAAGTTAATCTAAAAGTATAATTATTTTATATAAAAACACCTATATTAAGCATTGTTTTCGCTTAATTTATTAAAAAACGATTTAATAATTACAAGTGTTTCACGTGAAACATTCTTTTAAAATAATTCAACAAACCTAACAAAGTTAAATATAGTAAAACAAAGTAATACCTAAAAGATCTAAATATTGCCTAGAGTAAAATTATAAAACAATTTGTTAATACAAGTTTAAACTTTATTTAAGAAGGATAAAAAAAACAAATAATGAAAGG
>JAZUCB010000094.1:0-1326 GCA_045638985.1 Clostridia bacterium | reverse complement strand
CAACAAAGAATTGAAATTGATAAATTAAACCAATTCTTATTTGAAAAAATAACAATGAGTTTTTAAAATCGCATTAATTTATGCGATTTTTTTGTCCAAAAATATTTTTAATTCATAATATGAAGTGTATGAAAGGAATGTGTGAGGAAGAAGTTGTTGCTTTGGGTTCGATAATCGCAATAACTATTTGTAAAGAGTTTGACGAAAATGAGATTTTAACAATTAAGAACTTGTTGAGCCAAATTTATTCAAGTATGTGTGTTATATGTTCTCAAAAATCAATTAAAAATAAAGGTGATAAAAAATAAAAGCATATAATTTAATCAAATAAATTATATGCTTTTTTTAAATATAAAAACCATTTTCATGTTCTATTAATTCAGGGCTGATAGGTGCGTTTGTTGGGTCAATTTTATAGCATGCGTTTAAATCCCTTGTTTGGCGTGGAGGTGTTGCTTTATCGTGAAAATCACTGCCACCAGAAATTAACAAGTTATTAATGTTGCAAAAGGTTGACAAAAGAATTTGACGCTCTGCATTATTTGCTTTGTGGTACACTTCAACTCCGTCTAATTTGTTTTTCATTAAATCAATAAGTATTTCATTAACATTTGAATCGTTGTTTTTATTTGCATAAGGGTGTGCAAACAGTGCAAATCCACCTGCTTCATGAATAATTGATAAAGTTTCTCCAGCTTCTGTGTCGATTGATTCCATAAACTTAATTGCGTTATTATATTTTTCTTTAATTTCAAATATTTGAGTGATTGGCACGTTGTTTTGAGATAATATTTGAAAAAAGTTTAAGTTTTGTAAGCCGTGTTTACTGCTTATTAGATTATTTATGCTTGGGATTAATGAAGACAAACCATAATCATATAAAATATTATTAAAAAGATTTGCACGCAAGGTTTGAATTGATCTAACCCTATCTTCAAGTTGAATAATTCCGGCGTTGTTGGGGTTTATTCCTAAACCTAAAATATGAAGCTCATTATAATCTTTAACCTTGCTGGTGATTTCTATTCCTGGAACAACAAAAAGTTTGCCTGCAGGATTTTCTTGCAGGCATCTTATTCCACGTGCAGAATCATGATCTGTTATGGCTATTGATTTAAGATTTTTTTCTTTTGCCATAGAAACAATTTCTTGAGCAGAAAATTTTCCGTCTGAATTGTTTGTGTGGATGTGTAAATCAACTTTTTCTTCCATATTGCAATTTTAACATAGAAAAAAGTTGTTGTAAATACCAAATTTTATTTTCGACAACAGTTTTCGGCATTTAATTTTATAAAGTATTAATAAGTTTAAAATTTTTTTAAAAAA
>JAZUCB010000093.1:0-1653 GCA_045638985.1 Clostridia bacterium | reverse complement strand
ACAGAAAAGATTTACTTAACGGAATAAATGCAAACACAAATCTTATTATTAGAAATTCAAATATTGTTAAAGATCAAAGCGAACTATATAAGAAACTTGCTTCAATTGAAGATAACGCCAATGCAATCTATAATTTACTTCTAAAGAAAAGTAAAACAATTAAAAAATATGCACCAGACTTATACACAAAAACAATTTTTGAATAAAGAAAAAAATTAACCTTAGTTGGTTAATTTTTTTTATCATTAATAATTTTTTTAATTTCTTCTATTTTTTCTCTGCAAGCTAACCTGCCAGCTTCAATACTTTTCATAATCAAATCTTTTTTGAAAGACATTTGAAACACTTCAGATTGTTTCGGCTCAATTAAAACATCAGTGTGATTAGGTAAAACCTCTTCCATTTTTTTATTAACCAAACAAAACGCATTCATAACAGAATCAACCATAGATTTGGCATGCGTGTGACAATAACTATAATTTTTTATAACATCAACACCTATAACAATATCTGCACCCATTTCTTTTGCAATATCGTCAGGAAAATTATTTAACACACCACCATCAATCAATAATCGATTTTCACACTTAACAGGTAAGAACATTCCAGGAATACTCATACTTGCCCTAACAGCAGTTACTAAATCCCCCTTTTTTAAAGCACAAACTTGCCCAGATACAATATCAACAGCAACGCAAGCAAATTCAATTGGCATATCTTCAATTAACTTAACCTTATAAATTTGTTTCAACAAAGTTGTTAACCTTCTACCCGAAAACAAACCACCCTTTTTGAAATTAATATCAAACATTTTAGTTAATCGCATATTTTTTGAAGCCTGCTTCATATCGTCAATTTTAACCCCACTTGCAAACCCAGCACCAACAATTGCACCCATACTCGCACCAACAACTAAATCAATATTAATATTATTTTCTATTAATTCTTCAATAACGCCAACATGAGCAAAACCCAATGCTGCTCCGCCACTTAATACTAAAGCTACCTTTGGTTGTTCTTTCATAATTTTTATTCCTTTACAATATAATTATAATATAATTATTTTGCTTTAATAGCAAACTCATTCAACTTTAAATATGAAAAATAAAACAAAAAATTTATATTTATCTTTAATTTTAATTTTTTTATTAATCTCAATTTCAATTAACCCAACCTCAAATATAAAGGCTTTTTATAATGGCATTAAAATTTGGGCAACAATAGTTGTTCCTGCATTATTTCCTTTCTTTTTATTTACTAAACTTCTTTGTGAATTAAACATTTCACAAACCATATGCAAACACCTAACTCCAATAACAAAAAAATTATATAATTGCGATGGTGTTGCTGGTTATATTTTTTTCTCAAGTATTATATCTGGATACCCTGTTGGTGCAAAATTAGTTAATGAATTTCATACTAAAAACCTCATCTCAAATGACCAAGCTTATAGGATTGTAACCTTCACATCAACTAGCGGACCTTTATTTATAATTGGCACAATTGGAATAGGAATGTTTAGCAACAAAACCTTCGGCATCATAATATTGCTAAGTCATTTAATATCAGCATTAATTAATGGATTGATATATAGAAAATATAAATTAAACAACACCTCAAATATTCATATTGAGAATTTTAACAAAACATCTT
>JAZUCB010000092.1:0-6741 GCA_045638985.1 Clostridia bacterium | reverse complement strand
TTTAGCTCATACTGTGCAATATAGTAATTATAATTTACCTTTGAAAATTTTAACCACTGGAGATGAAGCTACGCTTTATATTATTCAACCAAAAAGCCAGAGTGAGTTTAGTAAAGCAATTGAAATAAAAAAATATTTACTTGAAAGTGGAAAAAGTGCCAATTCAATTAAAATTATTGCTGATGAAAACAGTGAATTTGATTTAACTGAAGAGCAGTGTGAGAAATATAGCAATTTAGAAGAAACAATTAAAAATTCTGTGGAAACTTTTGCAAGGGAAAATGATTTATATTTGCAAGAAAAAACTCCTAATAAATATGTTAGTAAAGAATTACTTGATGAGGCTGGTAGGGTGATAACTGAAGTGGATAAAGTGCATTTACTTATTCCTGAATTAGTTTCAAAAGCACAAAGTTTATTTGAACTTGGTGCAATTTCGCCTCAAGAAAATAATGAATTAAAAATTATTGATAATGAGAAACTTTGCGTGATTTATTATTTGCATATGGCGGGGCAGATAAGTGTTGGATTACAGGCGATAAGAAATGTGATCCCTAATGATTTGATAGTTGAAGATATTGAAGCATGTGGTGATAATTCAAATGTTTGCAATGAACAAGTGGATATCATTGATGCTAATAATAGCAACTCAGGCAATAATGATAATAGGGAATTGCTTGATGATTAATTAAATGTAAATGGTTTAGGAAGTGTAATTAAAGGAAGTTAATATGAGAAGAAGAACAGCAGATAAATATTTTTTAAACGAAAATGAAAAACAAAGTAATTTTGAAGCTAATCATAATAGAAAATTAATAGTTGGTGTTTTTGATGATATGGCAGATCATTATATTAAAACCATAGAAAAATCAATTTCGCCATGTTTTGCAAATGAGATTGAGGGTACAAGTATTAGCGTATTTGAAGACTATATCGATGAGATGATAGAAAATGGAGATGGGGTTAATATTGCAAAAACAATTGGCGATTTAGTTATTATTGATGGAACACATCATTTTAATGATAAGAGAGCTATTGATGTTAGAAATATGATTTTAAGAAAGTTACCTCATTATAATAATAGGATTTTATATTTAGTTGGTGATGATGTTATAAAATACATGGATAAATATTCTCAGCAATTTAAAGAACTTGTTAACATTACTCACGTTGTGTATACAAATAAAGAGCAAACAATAAAGGACTTTATTTTAGCTAGTGCAAAGCATTTAGGTTTTGATGTTGAATCATTTGATAAAGAATATGATGATTCTGAAAACACAACTGAGTTGTTTGTTGAGAAAACAAAAAAGTATTTAAGCAAATTAAGCGATTTAACAAGCATTTTGAGTTCAAGTTTCGATAAATTTGGAAGTTTTGAAAAAATGCTTCCAAGTGGTTTTTTTGAAGCATGTGCGCTAAATCAAATTAAGGAACATAGATATGATGATTTTGTAACTAATCACTCTTTAATGCAATATGCATTGTCTTTATCAACAAAAGTTAAATATAAACTAAAAAGTTGTGATAATGAAAATGTTAGAGAAAAAGCTATAAAAAAAGAATATGATCCTTTAAAGAAGTATGGAGAAAAAGTTTCGAAAGAATTGATAGGAAATAAAGACGAAGGCTTTAAAGTTGCTGTTTTTGGAAATGATTCACAAAAAGCAACTCAACTTGTTCAAAAAAACTTGTTTGGGGTTAAGGCTGATTTTGCAGAATACTCGCAAGATGATTTAGGGCAATTTAAAAACTTTAATTTAGTTGTTTTTAATGTTTCAAATAAAGATGAATATGAAAAAGCTTTAAAAATGAAAGATTCTTTATTAGAAAGTTATTCTGAAATAAAGGTTAAATTTGTTAGTGAAAATAAAGATTTAGTAAAAACTGCAGATGAGATTGAAGTTTGCGAAGATTTGGGTAAAAAAGTGAGTGATGAGGTGGTTAGTTCAGCAGAAGAGAGCGGAAGGTTTGTTACTCCTAGAAACCCTAAAGGCGAAGTTAGAAAAGAAATTGCTGATGCTATTGATGATGTGATTTCAGATAGTAGCAGAGCTCTTGACTTAATAAAAGAATTATATCAGCAATCTTCAGAATTGTTTAAAATGGGTAGCATTTCGGTTAGCGAAAATGATGTTTTAAAAATAGTGGAAAACACTTATCCGTTTATGTTGTATTACACGCATACAGCTAGTAATGGTATTGCAACTTTGAGAGCGATAAAATCGGTTATGACAAAAGCTGAAAATGAAGATGAGAGTTCTCAAAATAATAATGATGAAAGTTTTGGAGAGGAAGCCTCTTTAATTGATGATAATAATGGAGATGCTTCAAAAATAATTGATGGAAGTTCTGCAAGTGAAGGTAAAACAGAAAGTACTGAAATGTAAATAAAAAAAGCAAATTGAAAAAGTCAATTTGCTTTTTTTGTTAGATATTTATTAATCTTATTTCAACAAAACAATCATTATGATTTTAACTATTTATTTAAACATATTTTTTAATACATTTATAATTGCAAAAATTCTAGATTAGTCGAAATATGCCATGCAAGAAACGTCTATATCTGGGAAATGTTCGCCCAATTTTGGGGCAATGTTATAATGCAAAGTTCCATAATCATATAGTAAGTCTCCAGTTCTATTTATTGCATCATGGTCAGCATGAGCAAGTAAATAAGGTATGCTAAATTGTTCGGCCAGTTTCATTGTTTCTTCATCGGCTTTATTAAAAGAAGCAACAGCAATTGGCATAATAATTTCCTCGTCACGCTTTGTTTTGCACGTGATTTGATCATAAGTTTTTAATTCATTTTTTATTTTTTCTAAATCATTTAATGTTAACCAAGTGCTAGGCCAACCGCAAAGATCAGCTTCATTATCTGCTTTAGTGTATATATCGCTATCCATTGGGAAAACATGAACAATATCTTCTGGGTTTAAATTGTAAATAAAAACTGGAGAATTTTTATATCTACTAATATTTTTATTGCTAAATGATGAAAATGAAATATAGTCCCTATGCCTAAAGGAATTGAAATACCAGTCTGGAGATGCCCCAACATGGTTTGTGTTAACTCTTCCAATAAAATGAAATTCTGTTCCTTTTGGCAGTTCAATAAATTTTTGACTAGGGTCTAAAGATAAGGTTGTTCTATTTGCAATATCTGTTCTTGAAAAGTCTCTGCATTCCTCAAAACTAGCAGATTTATTTATTCTTCCTAAAGAAGAATTGTCGCGTTCCCATTCTTTTGTTTTTAAATGTTTATATAATTCCCACCATGCATACATTATGCTTTCCTCCAACTATAAATTAATTATAACTTAAGGAAATTTCATTGTCAATAGTGGATTTTTGTTAGAATGTTTTGAAGATATAAATTAATAGGCTAATATGTGTTATTTTTCTGTTTTCACATTTTTTACTTAAAACAAATTTTAAGTGAAGAGTGAAAAATGAAGAGTTAAAAGAGAAGAGTACAAACAAAAAATCCGACCTTAATTTGGATCGGATTTGTTTTGATTGGTAGTCCCAAGGGGATTCGAACCCCTGTCGCCACCGTGAAAGGGTAGTGTCTTAACCACTTGACCATGGGACCATATTTAGTTAAAGCAATTGCTTAGTAGATTAATTGGTAGCGGCGATGGGATTCGAACCTATGACCTTTCGGGTATGAACCGAACGCTATAACCAACTAAGCTACGCCGCCATATGCTAACTTAAAGACTATCAAATAATACACTATAATTTAAAGTATGTCAAGAGTTTACAAATATTTTTTTAAATATTTTTTGGTTTTTGGATTGTATTAGATGATAATTTCAATTTAGTGTAACAAAATATTTTAATTAATAGAAATTATATCCGAAAGTTTTTCACTATGCACTACCACTTATTACATTAAAATAAATCCGTTTTAAGTATTAGGTGAAAAGTGAAGAGTTAAAAAAGAAGAGTGAAGAGTGCAAAAAAAAACAGTCTCATGACTGCTTGTTATTGTGGTAGCGGGGGTAGGACTTGAACCTACGGCCTTCGGGTTATGAGCCCGACGAGCTGCCGACTGCTCCACCCCGCGATATTTAACTTGTGTTATTATAGCAGTAGATTTAAGGGTGTGTCAATAGTTTATTTTAAATTTTGCAATTAAAATATGAAAATAATGGCTTTTTTATAATTATTTTGTTGTTTTTTATAATTTATGTATTGATTAGTTTATTTGAATTAAAAAATTAATATAAAAAAATCATCTTAAAATAAGATGATTTAATAATTTTTAATTTGAGGTGAATATTGTTTCGCCTGGTTTAGACCAATCTAAATATTGATGAGCGTAATCTTTTAAATATTGCTCTCTATCTTGATAATATTCCATTTCTGCAGAATATTTTTCAATGTTTTCTTGCAAAACGTTATAACTATTTTGAAGGTTTGCCTTTTTAGTGTTTAAATTAGCAATTTTAATAAACTGCAACGTTAAAATAAGCGTTAAGGCAAACGCTATTGTTATTATTATAATGGTTATTAATTTTATTTTTTTTTCACTTGTTGTTTGCATTTTTATTTACTTAAAAATTTTCCCACTTTAGATTTTAAAAAGTTATTTTTTATAACTTTCGATTTATTATACATTTTTGAATAAAATTTAGCAAACAAATTTCCCAAACTTATTCGTTCAATAAAAACGCCTAATAGTTGGGCAACAGCTAAATATAATCTTATTTCACCCCAGTTTGATTTATTAATTAAATATATAAAGCATATAGTGAAAATTAAGCAAGTGAAAAAATCAATAATGATAACAACAATTTTATTGTTAAAAAAAGTTTTAATCAAATTAAATATTCCAATAATTATTCCTATAAAAAAGCCTAGTAATAAAAACTTGAAGAATAACATCGATTGGGTTGCAACCACTATTTAAAAATCCTTTTAAAGAAATTTTCATTATTAGACGCATCATATTTTATGCTATTAAAAATGCCTTCAGCTTCGAGCAATCCGGCACCAACGTCTAATTTTGTTATGTTTATGTTTTTGCCGGTTATAAAGGCTTTATTTTGAGCAATTTTAAGGGTTATATTGTTTTCGTTTGAACTAATAATTTCTGAAACGTTAGTTAATGATAATTTTTTTCTGTTTGTTAAGGTTAAAATTGAATTTGTTGAGGTTATTTCGTTTTGAATTAATGTTTTTTCCATTTTAACTCCTTTTAATATAGTATTTTTTATGAGCAATTATAAAATTTTATAACTTAAATGTTTAAAAATTATATTTTTGTTAATTATTTAACCATGAAAGGTAAAATTTTATTGTTTCTTTTTATTTTAATATTGCTTGTTTTAGGATATGTTCGAAGCTCAGCAACGCTAGCTAATGCATTGTTTTTAGAAGATAATAGTGGGGTTAAGGTTTATGCATATTCAGATTTAGGGCAAAAAGATGTTATTGAATGTGGTGAGTTAAAAATAATTAAAAGTGATGCTGGATTTATTAATTCGTTGCATTCAAGTGAGTTTTTAGGGCAATGTGTTGAGTTAAAAGAATTTGATATAACTAACTTTATTAAAAAAAATAGCATTGAAATAATTTCAAAAGAAAAAGTTGAAGATATTGAAATTTATAATTGTTATTGTTCTATGTTACCTAAATTTGTTTTTGTTGAAAATAAAAGAGTTAATTTGCAAATTGCAAAAACAAAAGAGTTGATTAAAGTGGGATATCCTTTAATTTTAGAGGGTTATTAAAAAATATGTTTAAATTTTTTATTTTGGGAAATTATATGAAAAAGTAAGGAGGTTTTATGATAGAACAAAATATTAAATCAAATAAAGCAAAAGAATTTTTAAAAAGGTTTGGAGTTTACATTATTATTGGATTTAGTTTGTTGTTATTTATAACATTAATAATCATTGCTAGTTTATCTGGCGAAAATGGCAAGCAAAATCAGGTAAATGTTCCAGTTAATTCATCGGTTGTGGTTTTCACAAATCCATTAATGAACTCAACTATTTATAAGGATTATAACGATGAAACACTTGTGTTTAACAAAACTTTAAATCAATGGGAATCACATATGTGCATGGATTTATTAGCAACTTCAACAACTAATGTTTGTGCTATTTATGATGGGGTTGTTAAAAATGTTTACACTAATTATTTAGAAGGCACCGTTGTGGAAATTGAGCATGCTAATGGGTTGGTTAGCAAATATGCATCACTTGATGAAGATGTTAAAGTTGAAGAAGGAGATAAAATAAAAAGCGGAGATCAAATTGGAAATGCATCTGCTAGTGCTAACAGCGAACAAAACATTGGTAATTATTTAAAGCTAACAATTTTTGATGAAAAGGGTGAAAAAGTTAACCCATCAAATTATTTATCATTTTCTAACAAATAAAAAATCAATATCTATTTGCTTTACTAAAACATAACAAATATTGTATAATATATTTACACTTTTAAGGGGGTTATTATGGCTTTAGATAAGGTAAAAAGTTTATTGGCAAATCAATTAAATATTGATGAGAGTAACATTGAAGAATCAAGCAAAATTATTGATGATTTAGGTGCTGATTCATTAGACGTGGTTGAATTATTAATGGTTTTAGAAGATGAGTTTGGGGTTTCTATTAGCGATGAACAAGCTTTAGAAATTAAAACCGTTGGTGATATTGTTAAAATTATTGAGGAATCTAATAACTAATTATAAAAACTTTAATTAGAGAGTTTAAAAACTTCTAT
>JAZUCB010000091.1:0-7135 GCA_045638985.1 Clostridia bacterium | reverse complement strand
TTTCAATGTATTCTGTTGGAATAAATGCTGAAATATTAGTTTCAACAACAGTTTCAGTTGTTTGATTAACTTTAATGCCTTTTTCCTCATCAATCGCTTGTTTTAATAGTTCAACATACATAGCATAACCAACTTTTTGCATATGACCATGCTGTTCTGCACCTAAAACATTTCCTGCGCCTCTTATTTCTAAATCTCTAATTGCAATTTTAAAACCACTTCCCATGGTTGTAAATTCTCCAATAGCCTCCAACCTTTTATAAGCATTTTCAGATAATACTTTTCTTCCGTTGAATGTGAAATAAGCATACGCCTGCCTATCACTTCTTCCAATTCTTCCCTTTAATTGGTATAATTGCGATAATCCTAACGCATCAGCATCAATAACAATTAAAGTGTTTGCATTTGGCAAATCTACCCCGTTTTCTATTAGAGTTGTGCTTATCAAAATATCTGTTTCATTGTTATAAAGTTTAACAATCTCATCTTCTAATTCTTTTTCTTGCATTTGACCATGCGCCACGCCAATATTAACGTCGTTACCAACTAATTTTCTTATTTTTGAAGAAAAATCATAAATGCTTGCAACTTTATTATAAATAATTAAAACTTGCCCACCTCTATTCAATTCATTATCAATTGCAGATGCAATTATAGACTCATTAAAATCAATAATTTTAACTTCTGTTGGAATTCGAGAAGTTGGTGGGGTTTGAATAACTGAAATATCTCTAATTCCACTCAACGCCATATTTAAAGTTCTAGGAATTGGTGTTGCACTCAAAGTTAAAATATTTATATCATTTTTAACGTTTTTAATCTTTTCTTTATCTTCAACACCAAATTTCTGCTCTTCATCTAAAATAAGCAAACCCAAATTTTTGAAGTGAATATTTTTATTTAATAATTTATGAGTTCCAACAAGCAAATCAATTTCACCACGATCCAATTTCTCCATTATTTGCTTAACTTCAATTGGGGTTTTAAATCTATTTAACACTTCAATTCTAACACCAAATTCTTTCATTCTCATCAAACAAGAATTATAATGTTGCTCTGAAAGAATAGTTGTTGGACATAAAAATGCCACCATTTTGCCTGCACAAATAGTTTTGAAAGCACACCTCATTGCAACTTCTGTTTTACCAAAGCCAACATCTCCGCAAACAAGGCGATCCATCACTTTTCCCGATTCCATATCAGCCTT
Organism: Clostridia bacterium; assembly: GCA_045638985.1. Lineage (GTDB taxonomy): Bacteria > Bacillota > Clostridia > Christensenellales > UBA1242 > UBA11490. The sequence goes on along the minus strand of JAZUCB010000091.1, from coordinate 5,928 downwards.
AATATCTCTTATAGCATTTAACTGATCTGGCGTTTCTGAAAATTCAAAAGTGTTTTCGAATGCTTCTTGCAACTCATCATCTTTAGGATAAACATATCCTTTCAATTCTTGCCTTGCAGAGTACAATTTAACCAATGAAAAAGCCATTTCTTTAACTTTTTGTTTTACCCTCTGCTTTACCTTGGCAAACTCAACTCCACCCATTTTATTTAGTGTTGGTGCCGAATCATTGCCAACATATTTACTAATAGAATCTATATTTTCACATGGCACAAATAACTTATCATCATTTTTATATTGAACAACAAAATATTCTTTTTCTACCCCACCAATGCTTAACTTTTTCATACCCAAACATCTGCCAATGCCATGAGTTTTATGAACAACAAAATCACCATCTGATGGAATAAAAACCTCTTCAAAATTAATTGCCACTTGCTTTTGCTGTTTTTTATATCCAAATAGTAAATCAATTCCTAAAACACAAATTTTTTCATCAACAAAGAAATAAGAGTTATAGTATTTCTTAACAAAGATATTAACATTACCCCTAATGATGTTTTGTAAACTTGTTATAAGTTCAGGTTTAATTGAATTTCTTAATAATTCTTTATATAGCGCATTTGCACTTTCATTCGATTTGCAACATAGCACCGTTGTTATGTTATTTTCAACATTGGTTTGCAAATCCATATATAAAATTTTTTTATTATTAAAATAATTTGCTAAAAATTGAGTTTTAAAACTAAAAATTTTACTTGGTTTAAAAAATCTATTTGCATTGCTAATATGCTGAAAACAAACTATTGCATTATTTAAGTTATCAAAATTCAATAAATTTTCATCTATGCAGAATTTCTTATGATTAGGCATTAACTTATCTTGTTTTAACTGCTCTTGAATATTTGAGTTAAATTCTTTTATTCTCGCAAGTGAATCATCATAAACTCTTTTTGAATCCCAAATATAAATAACAAAATCATCATCAATAAAGTCTATTAAACTTGAACAATTAAAAGATTTATCAAAAACTGAAAACCACAAATTATTGCAAAAATCATCAGTTTGCAATTTATTCAACGCTTCTTCGAAAACTCGCTTATTATCAGCTTTTTTCATTGTTTGCATAATACTATTTTCTGCTTCTATTTTATCAATTTTTAAAAAAGCATTTGAAAAAATCTCAACAAAATTTTCATCAAATTCAAAAGTTTTTAAATTTTCTAAGTCTATTTTTTTAATATTTGCAAGTTCTCCAAAATTAAACATTAAACGCAGAGGATATTCATACGAATTAATAAAAATATCCAACACGTCACCTTTAACTGAAAACTCATTTTTTTCTGTTACAACATCCACCCTTTTATAATTAAGTTCAACTAACTTTTCAATTAAATCATAAATTTCATAATCATTACCAATTTGAAGGCGAATATTGCTAGCAACTCTTTTAGGATATTTTTGTGCAAATGTTTCGCCTGATAATATTAAAACATCAAACTCACCACTATTAACAATATTCAACTTTTCATTTAATTCTTGGCAATTATTAAAATTTATATCAAAATAAAATAGATTAACTAAAACAACAACCCTAAAATTATTTGCTTGCAATTTTTCTTCAAGTTGATAAGCCTCACTTGCATCAGAAACAATAATTATAGATTTATAAGGATTTTCCATAATTAAAGCCAATTTTTCGCCAAATCCACAACCAAAAACACTCACTTTTTCATTATTTTCAAGTGAGCGTTGCATAATATTAATTTTACTGCTTGTTGACACTAATTTTTCTATCATTTTATTGTTTTTTCTTCAAGTTTACCATTTTTAATAAATGAATTTATTTCATCACTTATTAAATCAAATTTATTATTTAAAACTTTTAAATCCTCTTCTTTTATTTTACTTAAAACAAAACTAGCCAAATCTCCATGCTGAGGTTTGCCAATTCCAACTCTAACTCTTGGGAATTCAGTTGAATTCAATTCTTGAACAATGCTTCTCATACCATTGTGTGTTCCAGCACTTCCATTATTTCTGGTTCTAACAGAACCAACCGGCAAATCAATATCATCATAAACCACTAAAATATTTGAAGCCTGAAGTTTTAATTTTCTATAAATTTCTTGAACTGCTTTTCCACTCAAATTCATATAAGTTATTGGTTTCATAATAAAAACTTTTTCGCCATCAATCATTCCTTCGCCATAGATTGCGTTATATTTAATTTTTGAAAAAGCTAAATTATATTTATTTGCAAAATAATCTAATGCCATAAAACCAACATTATGATAGGTGTTTGAATATTGTTTATCAGGATTCCCTAGCCCAACTATAACTTTCATAATTTTCCTCTTATTGTGATTTATTATTTTTAACCAAATTGGTGTAACTTTCTAATATTGTGTTATTTTTTATTTTACTATCTTTCAAACTGCAAAACGCCTTAATATAAACATTTTTGCCCAATTTTGAATCTTCTATTCTTGAATTGATTAAGCATGAGCCTTCTTTAATTAATGAATTAATAATAACATTTCCTTCTTTTAGAATAACTCCCTTTTCAACAACTGTTTTGCCTTGCAAAGTGTTATTTGCAAATATATCAACCTCAGAATCAATCACAACACTTGCTTCTATTGTGGTTGTTGCCGGCGAAATAATATTAACACCATTTGCAATATGTTTATCTAAAATTTTCGTTCTAAAAAACTCACTAATCTTATTTAGTTGGGTTTTATTTTCAACGTTATAAAACTCATCATAAAAATGCGCAAAAATTGAATCATATTCTATTACTTTTGCTGATTTTAAATACTCATTATTAAAAACCATTCCAATAGGAAGTTTACATGCTTTCACATTTTTAACAACAACATATTCAACTATTTTTTCAATTGTTGATTCTGAAAGCAACGGTGTTGATGAAAACAAAACAATTGAATGCGTTGCCACCTGAGAAATATGAGGTGCAATCAACTCTAAAATCGATTTTTCTTGCCAATCAATTATTTTTGTTGGATATTTTTTACATGAATCCAAAAGCCAATCACATAAAGGTTTGCCCATTGCTTTTAAACCTTTTGCATTATTAATTATTATAACTTGAAAAATTCCAAATGTTTTAATTTTTTTTGTTTGAATTTCTACTTCAATTTGCATTTTTCATTCCTTATTTTTTTAAAAAATTCACTCAACAATTCTTCACACTCTCTCTGGCAAATACCACCAACAATTTCACTTTTGTGGTTAAAATTATTATCTTGCGCCAAATAACCAGTTCCATACTTTTTATCATAAGCACCAAAATAAATATTTTTTATTCTAGCGCTTAAAATAGCCCCCAAACACATTAAACAAGGTTCTTTTGTGACATAAATAGAGCACTCGTTTAATCTAAAATTTTTAACTTTTAAGCACGCTTTTTCTATGGCTAATATTTCTGCATGATATGTTGCGCAATTCTTCCATTCTTTTTTGTTATACGCGCGTGCTATTATTTTTCCATTATATGTTATAACAGCTCCAATAGGAACATCTTCATTTATTAAGCTTTTTTTTGCTTCCTTTATTGCCTCATGCATAAACTTTTCATGATCAACCATATAAATCTCACTTATGATAGGTTATATTATTTATAATTGTTGTTGCTCTATAAATTTGCTCTAAAAGAATTACCCTCATTAATTGATGAGGAAAAGTAAACCTTGAAAAACTCAACAATAAATTTGCTTTTTGTTTCATTAAATCACTTAACCCATAACTGCCACCTATAACAAACGTTACAGTAAAAGAATCGCTTGCAATAGCTTTTAATTTACTTGCAAGTTGTTCGCTAGTTAGTTCCTTTCCAAAAACATCAAGCACAACAATATATCCCTTGCAATGTTTCTCTATTCTTAAACTCTCTTTAACTCTAACTTTTGCAATATCTGCTTCAGAAAAATTCTTGGGCAATTTTTCTTCTTCAACTTCAATAATATCAACTGTGTGATACTTGCTTAATCTTTTAACATACTCTGAGCATGCTGAACTATAAAATTTTTCCTTAATATTACCAACACAAACAATATTAATTCTCAATATATAACCCCCCATAAAAACGTGAAAATTGTTACCATAAACCCTAAAAGAACACACCCCACAACAAACACTCTATCGCGAATTGTTGGTTTATATTTATTGGGCTGATTAGGCAAAACTGCATCAATTGGATTTTTCATTTCTTCGAAGTTTAAATTTAGAGTAGTTGTTGATTCAACAACGTGTTTTATTGCTCGGTTTTCTTTTATTGAAACTGGTGAATTAGCCACCCATTCATCTTTGTTGTTATAAACTTCATTAACTGCTTTTTCAACTTTTCGAAGTATTGTTATTTTATATAAAGCAAAAATCAAATATGTTAACGCAATAAATAATAATGCTAAGAATATAAATGTTGTTATGAAAACAAATAAAATGCTTTTTGAAGTAAAGAAATTACCTATAATTGTGTAGAAATTACCTCCCACCCACTTATTAACGCTTGCATATTCAATATAAACACCAATTGCATTATTAGTGAAGTGAACAATAATCGCTGGCCATATATTTTTTGCAACAACCGAGATTAAACCAATAATAAACCCAACAATTGTTGCATAGAAAAATTGGTTAACATTAAAGTGCATAAAACCAAACATCAAAGAGCTCATAAATATTGCCCTTTTGAATCCAGCATGTTTTGTTCCTTGAAGAAGCATACCTCTATGCAAAAACTCCTCACAAAACGCTGGTAAAAGCGCTGTTAAAACCAAATCTAAAATCAAATTACTAACAGAATAATTATGTGATGCTGAACCACCTCCAGCAGATTTATAACCAAAGAATGAAATAAAAGAGCTAAAAAATGTTGAAACTGCAATATTTAAAATAAACACCACAATGCCTATTGCAAAGCTTATTAAAATTGCTCTTTTATTTAACTTATAATAGTTGCAGGTGTTTAACAATTTTTTAGGTTTAACTTTTAATAACAAACAATATAATCCAAAAGGTAATAAAAACATAATAATAACCTGAATTATTATCGTTGAAATCATGTTATTAACTGTTTCATCTCCAAAATCCAATAAACCATTGGCATAAGCAATTCTTATGGCCAAAAAACATATCATACATAAAAAATATATCATATATGTTTTGTATATTGATTTGGTTTTACTTTCAACAACTTTCATATTTTCACCTTTTAAATATTTGTGTAATTAATTTTTTATATCAGGAAACAAAACCTGTGGCTGTGTTTATTAACCAAACAACTCCAGCCATAATTAATGCACCCCAAAAAAGAATTTTTTCGCTTCTAGTAGTGTTATTCAACAACCCTAAAAATCCCAACTTTTCGTTACTTTTATCGGTTTTTTCTTCACTAGTTTCTTTAAATGCATAATACCTATTAATGATGTAACCAACACCAAAGATTAACCCCAACCCTCCAATAAATAAAAGAATTGAAATTATAACATATGTGGTATTCGCTGGGTTACCAACAAGTATATTGCTATTTAAATAATTTAAAATTAAAACAAGTGCATTATTAAAAAAATGTATTAAAATTGGATACAATATGTTTTGAGTTTTATAAAACACGAAACATAAAATTATTCCTAGCATGAACTGAAATAAAGTTTGATCTAATGAACCATGCATTAATGTAAAAAACAAAGCTGAAATTATTATTGCAACCCATGGCTTAAATTTAGATAACATTCCTTTTAAAACAATTCCCCTATAAACCAATTCTTCAAAAACAGCTGGCAACACAGCCATTGTTAATAATGATAAAAGCAATTTCCAAATGTTATTAATCTCAAATGCTAAATCACTTGAAACTATGTAACCCGATTTATAAAATAAATAATCTAAACAGTTAAAAACGCCACC
>JAZUCB010000090.1:0-11739 GCA_045638985.1 Clostridia bacterium | reverse complement strand
ATTTTTTATATTTATCTAAATCATATATATAATAAATGTTATAAATTCCATTAACTTTCAATAATATTAAAAGTATATCTAACTCAAAAATTAAAAAATATAACAAACAATTAAAATTTTATCAATAAAAACAAAAACTCCAAGCACATTGCTTGGAGTTAATTGGCTCCCCAGGTAGGATTCGAACCTACGACCTATCGGTTAACAGCCGAGTGCTCCACCGCTGAGCTACTGAGGATTACAGGATATATTATAAACATAACATATCCAATTGTCAACAAAATTTTTATAAAAAATTAAAATATTTTAAAATTTTTCTATTCCATAGAAATAATATAATAATAAACTGGTTGTCCACCATACAACAATGTTACATCACATTGAGGATACTTTTCTTCTAAGGTATTAGCAAAAGCATTTGCATCATTTTCGTTAACTTCATTTCCATAGAAAATAGTTAAATTAACCACATTTGGATCAATTATTTTATCAATAAGTTGCAAAGAAGTATCGTTAACTAAATCACCTTTTGCAATAATTGCTTTGCTATCTAAACCGATTATATCGCCTTTATTAAGGTCAAACCCATCAATATGAGTAGTTCTAACAGCATATGTAACACTTGCAGATTTAACCGAATCTTTAGCCTTTAACATTGCTTCTAAATTTTCATCAAGAGAACCATCTGGATTAAAAGCAAGAGCCGCAGATAAACCTTCAGGAACTGATGTTGTTGGAATAACATAAATATATTTATTAGTCAATGCTTTTGCTTGTTCAGCAGCCAAAATAATATTCTTATTATTTGGTAAAACAAACACGCCTTTAGCTGCAACTTTATCAACTGCTTTAGCGATATCTTCAGCACTTGGGTTCATTGTTTGCCCACCTTCAATTATGTTGTCAACTAATATATCAGAGAAAACACTTGCAATTCCATCACCAGGAGCAACAGCAACCATACCAAATTCTTTTAAGTTTTGTTCCCTTTGAACAATTGATCGTTTTAATTCCCTATTTTGCTCTAACATGTTTTCAATTTTAACATTGATAATTTCACCAAGCTCTAAAGCATATCCTAAAGCCAAGTTTGGTTCGTTAGTATGAACGTGTACCTTAATTAATTGCAAGTCACCAATACAAACAACACTATCACCAATATTCATAAGATCTTCTCTTAGTTTATCAATATCACTAATGGTTGTTTTCTTTTTCATATTAGAAACCATAAACTCAGTGCAATATGCGAATTCAATTTCAGCTAAATTTTCAAGGTTAACATAGAAATCATTGCTTTTAGGTTCATCACTTTCAACAGTGTTAACCATTTCTTCAATATTAACATCAACAGCTTCATCACCAAGTAAAACTCTTTGCATTCCAGTAAAGATTATAAGTAAACCCCTACCACCAGCATCAACAACACCAGCCTTTTTAAGAACTGGAAGCATTTCTGGAGTTTGTTGTAAAATAGCCTCACCATCTTGCAATATAACATCAAAAAATTCTTCAAAGTTAGATATTTTCTTACAGCATTTTTGAGCAGAATCAGCAATTGTTCTTATAACAGTTAATATTGTTCCCTCTTTAGGTTTTGTTACTGCTTTATAAGCAACTCCAGCACCTTCAACCAAAGCTTTAGCAAAAATCTTTGTTGTTATTTCATTTTCACATGTTGATATAACATTAGACATACCCTTTAAAATTTGAGATAAAATAACACCAGAATTGCCTCTTGCACCTCTTAGCGCACCTTTAGCTAAACTTTCCGAAACTGCAACAAAAGAATTTTCCAAACAATTATTCAATTCTTTCATTGCACTATTATATGTTAAACTCATGTTTGTTCCTGTATCACCATCTGGAACAGGAAAAACATTTAAAGAATCCACAAGTTTTTTATTTTCCTCAAGCACTTTCGCACTACCATTTATCATCTTACGGAATAACGTTCCGTTTATTGTTTTTTGCATTTAAATAACTCCTTTAGAAACAAGAAATAAGAGCAAGCAAACTACTATACTCTAACTCCAACAACATTTATATTAACAGAATTAACAATCATACCAGTAAATTTTTCAATTCCATATTTTATCGCAGATTTTAAATTGTCGGTTACTGTTGAAATTGAAACACCATACTTAAGTATAACATTTATATTAATAAAAATCCTGTTACCAACGGTAACGATTTTTATACCTCTACTTTTAGGATTTTTCTTAACAGCGCTTGAAACGCTATCAAAAAAATTTTGATTAACCACATCAATAACACCATAGCAATCTCTTGCAATATGGCTAGTTACACTTGCAATTGCATCATTACTTATTGTTATTTTTCCATAAGTATTAACTGTGTTAACAGGCATAATCTCTCCTTTTATATATCAAAATTAGATCTGCGATGCATTCGCAATTCTATAATAGTATAAATGAATATTCTTCTTTTTGCAACATTTTTATAATGTTTTTAGCCCATGTTTTACTTATTTTTATAATAATTTATTAAAATATAAAAAAATTCTTGCAATTCGCATATTCTTTTGATATAATCAAATGCGTTAAAAAAAATACCTATGGGGGTGGTTTTATGGCAAAAGAATGTTGTATGTGTGGAAAAAGTAGAGTGGCAGGAAATCAAGTTAGCCACTCACATATCGCTACAAAAAGAACTTGGGGTGCAAATCTTCAAAAGAAAGCTGTTGTTGACACAGATGGAAAATTAACAAAAAAATATATTTGCACTAAATGCTTAAAAACATTAAAAAAAGATGCAGAATAATAAAAAAAAATCACAAATACTTGTGATTTTTTTTATTTTAATTGCTTTCTAAAAAACAACTTTAAAAATGGTTTTAAAACACATGGACATTTAAAACAAAATATTTTCATAAAACTCCCCTATACTTCAAACATATTAAATTTTATGAAAGTTTTATTTTATATGTGCTAAACTCCCTGAATATAGTTTATAAATTCTTTACGGTCCTCAGCCTTGAATAATGCATTACCAACAACAACCATGTTTGCACCAGCATTAGCAATATCTCTAATATTGTCTTTATTTATACCACCATCAACCTCAATTTTCACCCTCAAACCATTAGCCTTTATAAACTCGCTAACCTGTTTTATTTTTGAAAGTGTTGAATCAATGAACGATTGACCACTCTTTCCCGGCACAACACTCATAATTAGAATTAAATCAATATATGGCAAATACGATAAAACACTACCAATGTTAGTATCTGGGTTAATAGATAAACCAGCCAATATTCCTTTTTTATGAATTAAATCAACCACTTTAACGATCTCTGCCTTATTAGAAAAAGCCTCATAGTGTGTTGTTATATAATTTGCAGGCAAATCTAAATATTTCAACACCTCTTTTTTAGGTTCTTCAACCATTAAATGAATATCCAATCCCAATTGTGTATTTAAAGATATTTCACGTATTAATTCTATAGGCAAACATCTATTCTCAACAAATTTACCATCCATAACATCACAGTGAATAAATTGAACATCATAATTTTGAAGTTCTTTTGCATATTCCAGAAGATTACTTTCTTCACAAGGATTAGTGCTAGGGCTAATTTTAATCATATCTTTTTCTCCACTTTTCTAAAAGATTTTTATAAAGCAAACAATACCTATCGTATCTATCTTTACTTAGAATATTATTATTCACTGCATCAACAACTCCACATTCTTTTGAAGTTGTGTTTATGTGTGCACAGTTATTATAAAGACATTTATCAGAAAACTCACTAAAGTCAGGATAATAATCTGCCAGCTCATTATATTCAATATCTAACAAATCAAGCATGCTAAATCCAGGTGTGTCAACAAGCTTAACATCATCATTAATATATATTTCACTATGCCTTGTTGTGTGTTTTCCACGATCAATCTTCCTGCTTAAACCATTTGTTTTTAAATTAAGATCTGGAAGTAAATTATTAATTATTGTGCTTTTACCAACTGCACTTTGACCAACAAATGCCGATAATTTATCACCTAACGCCTGTTTTAAATAATCTATCTCATTATTTTTGGCAGAAACAACAATAAATTCATCAACAACATTAATATATTGGTTTTTTAAATTTTTAATTTCTTCTTGGGAAAACAAATCCTTTTTATTTAAAACAAGTATTGGCGAAATATTGTTTTTAAAACAATAAACAATTAATTTATCAACCAGAGTTAAATCAGGCTCTGGTTTTTTTGCAATTACTATAAATAATTGTTCTAAATTAGCAAGAGGTGGCCTCACTAAGTAATTTAATCTATCATAAACTTTAGTGATTATATGTTTATCGCTAGCATTATCTTTGCAAATTTCAACATAATCCCCAATTAATATTTTGCCATTTCTCTTTAGTGTTCCTCTAATTTCACACAAAAACTTTTCACCACCTGCAAAAGCATATGTGTTTCCATTTAATATTTTTATAATTTGTGCTCTAATAATTTTTTACCTCTTTTAAATATTAACTGTTTCAACGGCATTAAAGCCTAATTGTTTAATTTTACTTTCAGTTTCCTTATCCAAATGCATGCAATAAACATTTTCACGGTATTCCTTAGAAATTGTTCTATTCAACTCATCAACACTAGTGTGATAAGTGTTTTTAAACAAACTAACTTCATGATAAAAATAATCAATTTCACCAATTTGAAGCATGTTTAATGCCTGAGTATTTATAACACTTGTATCGCCAGAGTAATAAATGGTTTTATTGTTTAATTTTATAATATATCCGTAACTTCCATCAACATGCTGTTGTTGCAACTCAAAACACGGAATTTCTTTAATAATTTCACCACAAGTGTAAATTGATATCTGGTTTTTTTTCACATTCATTAATTCTAATAAGTTACCCAATCTCTCAGGTTCGGGATATACAATTTTTAATTTAACTTTTTTATTTAAAACAACATTCAAATAACCAATTAATGTTGGCAAACTACCCACATGATCAGAATGCGTGTGGGTAATAAATAAATATAAAGTTTTAATATTTTCTAGTAGTTTTGTTTTAACAATTTTTCTAAAAACATCTTCACCACAGTCAAATAATATAACCTTTTTATCATCTTTATAAAAAGCGCTTGTATTTCCAAAATCAGTGTCAAACGCCCCACCTTTACCCAAAAATTTTAACATCTTACTTTACCTTTTTCAAATTTTTTAACTCATTGTTTCTTAATTGACCACACGCTCCTTCAACATCATCAGCCAATGTTCTGCGTAAAGTTGCACTAACTTGTAATCTATTAAGAGTTTCAAGAAATTTATTACAGCTTTCAATTGAAGGAGTTTTTAAAGTTCTGCCATCAACTTCATTTAACTTAATCAAATTAACATGACAAGGTAAATCTTTTAAAACATCAGCTAATTGCTTTGCATGAGTTGGAGTGTTATTAACACCATCAATCAAAGTATACTCAATCAAAATTCTTCTATTGGTTATAGTATGATAATACTTCGCACTATCCAAAACACTCTCAATAGTATATCTTTTTGCTATAGGCATTATTTGCTTTCTTATCGTATTATTAGGTGCATGTAGTGAGATTGATAATGTAACAGCATATCCACTATCAGCTAATGCTTCAATTTTAGAAGGTATGCCACTCGTTGAAACAGAAATCGACCTAACTCCAACATTCAATCCCTCTTTACATGTTATTAATTTTAAAAATTTTAAAGTGTTTTGAAAATTATCTAATGGCTCACCACTACCCATTAAAACAACATTTGATATTTTTCTATCTTTAACACTGCCACCTAAATATTTATTTACTGCAATAAATTGTCCCAAAATTTCACCAGCAGATAAATCTCTTATAAATCCGTTAAGCCCACTAGCACAAAAAGCGCAATTCATTTTACAACCAACTTGTGTTGAAACACATAATGTTCTTCCAAATTTATATTCCATTAAAACGCCTTCAATAATATTACCATCGGGCAATAAATATAAAAACTTAGTTGAACCAGATTTTGATTTAACTTCCTTATATATCTTAATTGGTTGTAATATAATTCCACCTTCTTGCAACTTATTTAAAAAATCATTTGGTAAATTTATATTATCACCATAATCCTTACCATTTTGAAGTGCGTTATATAATTGCTCTGCTCTATAACGAGGCTGATCATATGCATTAACTATTTCAAATAATTCTTCTTTTGTATAATCAAGCAAATTTGTCATTTCCTAACTATTCCCCCTATGAAAAATCCTTCTGTATTACTTATGTTCGGTATAAATGTTAGAGTTTTTTGTTTTTTAATTGTTTCAATCATTAAAGAATCTAATTCAATTAATTCAAAATCTTTATTCTTTTGTAAAAACTCAAATAATATTTTTTCATTCTCTTCTGGCATTATTGTGCATGTGCTATATATTAAAACCCCACCCTTTTTAACATACTTAGATGCTGTTTCAAGAATTTTCTTTTGAACACCAACTAAACTTGCAACATCATTTTGTTTTTTTCTTAATAAAACGTCTGGCTTCTTATTACAAACTCCTAAATTGCTACATGGCACATCACATAAAACAAGCCCAAAATTGTCAACCCATTCATTATTCAATATGGTTGCATCATTTAAAACAGTTGTTATGTTTTTAACACCATATTTAATAGCATATTCATTTATTAATTTTAACCTATTTTCATGAATATCACAACTAATTATTTTGCATTCACTATTTTTAGTTGCAAGCAGAACGGATTTTCCACCCGGAGCTGCACACAAATCCAATACATCTTCCTTTGCATATTTTAAAGCATTTTCACAAACAACAATGCTAGGAACACCTTGAACTGCATAAAAAGTTTCTAAATCTTTGTGTTTTATCAATTCAGCATAATCAACATACAATCCATAAGAAACTGGTCTTTCTTCAAAATGAACTTTTTTGTTATTAAGTTTATTAACAAACTCAGCAGTTTTGATTTTACTTTCAACAATCCTAATATGTGTTAATGTTGTTAATGAATATTCAAGCAAACTTTCAACAAATTCATTTGAATATTCTTTTAACATTTTTTTAACAAACCATTCTGGATAACTATATTTCACAGATAAATAATTAATATAATTGTTGTTTTTGTTTGGAAGACAAATCTCACTTTTATCAATTTTCTTCAACACCGCATTAACAAAGCCAGCCACGAATTTAGAACAATTTTTCTTGCACAATTCAACTATTTCATTTACACATGCAAAACTTGGAATTCCATTAACATATTTTAGAATGTATGCACCTATTTTTAATAACAATTCAACACCATCTTCAGGCTTTTTTGTGCAAAACTTAGAAATAACATATGATAAATAAATGTCCTTTTCCAAAACACCATAAACAATTTTCGTTATTAAATTTTTATTTAGTGTTTGAATTGCAGAATTTTTAAGCAACTTATTCAATTCTATACTAGAATAAGCGTCATCAAAATAAACAGCTTTCAAAACATTATGAGCATACATAATTTCTTTATTCATTAATTATATCACCTTCAATAAATGAATTTCCATTTAAAAAATCTTTTACGTTTAAAACCTTCCCATTTTCAGCTTGAATTCTATCAATACTAACAACTCCATCAAGGCATTTAACAAATAAACCTTGCTTTGATTTTGCAATAACTATTTGCCCAGCAACAAAATCATTAACATTAATTAAAAGGTTCTTTGGTAAACTAGCATTATAAACTTTAAATCTTTTGCCTTTATAAATAAAATAAGCAACAGGAGAAGGGTTAAACCCATTAATAAAATTTCTAACATTTGAAGCATTAATATTAAAATCAATTTTTGCCATTTCTGATGTTAGCATTTTGCAAACTGTTGCTTTTGAATGGTCTTGTTTTTCAAAAACAGCCTTTTTGTTTTCTATCATATCAAGAGCTTCAATAATGCATTCAGCACCTAATTCGGCCAATCTAATTGATAATTCACCAGCAGTTTCATTTTCTAGAATTTCACAAGATTTTTTCAAAAGCATATCACCATCATCAATCCCAATATCGCTTTTTAATATTGTTATTCCAGTTTCTTTTTCTCCATCAATAACAGACCATTGAATTGGCGCAGCGCCTCTATATTTGGGAAGCAAACTACCATGAATATTAATAACACCAATAGGTGTTAACTCTAGCAACTCTTTATTTAAAATCTGACCATAAGCACAAGTTACCATAACATCAGCATTTAAAGACCTTAACTCTTCAACACCTTCTAATTTAATCTTGTTATATTGATAAACTGGAATATTGTTATTTAATGCATATTCTTTTACTGCACAAATCTTTATTTTACCACCTCTACCAACAGGTTTATCTGGTTGACAAACAACACCTATAACTTCATGTTTAGATTCGTGTAACTTTTTTAAACTCGGAACTGCAAACTCTGGTGTTCCTAAAAATATTATTCTCATATTCTTACCTTTTTTTTGGTTTATAATTTTCAATAGCTTTATCAATATATAGAATTCCATCTAAATGATCATACTCATGGCAAATAACTCTCGCTGGCCATTGAGAAATGGTTAACTCAAACTCAACTCCAAATCTATTAAAAGCTCTCACTGTTACTTGCTCTGGCCTATCAACATATCCATTTCTATTTTTAACCGATAAACAACCTTCTTGAGCAATAATTGAACCTATTTGATTCGTTATAACTGGATTAACAAATTCCATTTTTAAACCATCAATTTCAATAATAAATATTCTTTTAAGAATACCAACTTGAGGCGCTGCTATGCCAACGCCACCGCTTTTAACCATTGTTTCATACATATCATCTAAAAGATCGCTTAAATTATCATCAAACTTTTCAACTATCTTGCATTTTTTTCTTAAAATTTCATTTCCTTCTAAAACGATATTTCTTAAAGCCATGCTTTTTTCTCCTATTTAACTTAAATTTTGTGGATTTGTTTCAATAAAAATTGAAACATTCTTTTTTATTTCGTTTTTTATTATTTCATTAATCTGTTGCAATATAATATCTCCACTTTCATTTTTAATTCTAACAACTATTTGAAACCTAAACTTGCTTTTTATTTTACCAACAGGAGACCTCATTGCCTCTAAAAAATAAAAACTGTTTTTATTATTTATTCTCATATCTTTCATTTTTAAAAAGATATTATGAGTAACAGATTTTGCATCTTCTTCAAACTCTGAACTAATTAAAATTCTAACAATCTTACTAAATGGTGGGAAATTAGTTACTTGCCTTAAATTTATTTCTTTTTCATAAAACTTTTTATAGTTATATGTTGAAACCAAATTATAAACGTAATTCTTAGGAAAATATGTTTGCAAAACAACCTTTCCCTCAACATCACTTCTTCCTGCTCTACCTGCCACCTGAGTGATTAACTGAAATGTTTTTTCACTTGCTTTATAATCATTAAAAAATAGGCTTAAATCAGCATCTAGAATTCCAACAAAGGCAACCTCTGGAAAATCATGCCCCTTAGCAACCATTTGCGTTCCAACTAAAATTGCAGGCTTCGATTTTGCAAAATCGTTTAATATTTTTGCATGAGAATTTTTCGTTTTTGTTGTGTCGTTATCCATTCTAAAAATAACAACACCAGGAAAAAGTGTTTTTAAATCTTCAACAATTCTTTCGGTTCCAACACCACCAAGTTTTATATTATCACTTGAGCAATTAGGGCATTTAGTTAAAACTCTATATCTCTTTCCGCAATAATGGCACTTCATTTCATTATCAAATTTATGATAAACAAGTGAAACATCGCAATCTTCGCATTTTGGAATATATCCGCAATCTCTACACATTAGAAAAGAGGAAAACCCTCTTCTATTTATAAATAAAATACTTTGCTTTTTATTATCGATAACTTTTCTTAAATTATTTACAAGATCTGCAGAAAAAGGTGTTGTGTTTCCACTCCTAAACTCATGACACATATCAATTATTTCGATATGAGGCATTTCTTTATTGTTTATTCTTTTTGTTAATTCAATAATTTTATAATCACCACTATTGGTTTTATAAAAAGTTTCAATATTTGGAGTTGCACTTCCTAAAACTACTGAGCAATTATTATATTTTGCTCTAAACTCAGCAATATCACTGGTAACATACCTTGGATTACTTTCACTTACATAAGAGCCATCGTGCTCTTCATCAATTATAATAACGCCTAAATTTTTAAGAGGTGAAAATATAGCACTTCTCGCTCCAACAACTATTTGAGCATCTCCGTTATAAATTCTTCGCCATTCATCAAATTTTTCACCAGCACTTAATCCACTATGAATAACAGCAACCTTATCTCCAAACCTAGCAACAAACAAGCCAACAACTTGCGGGGTTAATGAAATTTCTGGAACAAGCATTATGGCAGTTTTATCTTCTGATAAAACTCTATTTATAACATTCATATAAACTTCAGTTTTACCACTGCCAGTAACACCAAATAGCAAATAATTATTTGGATTATTATATATCTGATCAACAGCGTTTTTCTGCTCATCATTTAAGATTATATTTTTATTAACAACCTCAAAATTATTTTCAACTTTTCTAAACTGCTTATATTCTTTTGAAATTAAAACATTCCTATCAATTAATTTATTTACAAGTTGATGAGAAAATTTATTTGAAAGCTCTGTGTAATCAAACTCACCTTTATCTTTTAATAGCATTATTACTGCCAATGCATTTTTTGCATTAGATCTTAAAGTTTTAACATATTCTTCAACAATTTTATCATCTGCCAAATAAACCCTTTTCTTAACAAGCTCTTTAACCTTACCACTTCTGATTTGAGTTGGCAAAACCAATCTGAAGCAGTCAACATATCTTAAGAAGTATTTATCTTTCATAAAATGTATTAATTGAATTAACTCTTGATTTATTAATGGATTTTTATCAATTATTGAAATTATGGATTTTAATTTTGATTGATCATACATAGATGATTCTTTAATAGCAAGGCAATACCCCTCAATTTTTCTATTACCAAAAGGAACAACTAATCTATGGCCAATTTCAACACATAGATCTTCTGGAATAATATAATCAAAAACTTTATCAACCTCACTATTTAAAACATCAACAATAACTTCAGCAATCATTTTTTTTCCTCAAAATAAAAATACCATTCGCAAAATAAAGCTATGGTATTTAAAAAAAGAAAAATAACTCAAGGAAACTATTAGCCTTGAATTATTTTCCCTTCATTAATTTCATTAATAGCTCTTGTTACTTCTGGAATCTCTATTAATTCTTCTTCAGATAAAACAGTTTGCAAATGCCTTGCTCTTTTGCCAGCCATAACAGCTAAAGTATAAGGATTTCCAACTTTTTTAACTAATTCATCAATTGGTGGTTCAAGTAACATATAACTCACACTCCTCTACGCATATAATTATATATTATATTACTATATGTGGGTTAAAATTTCAATCTTTTTCTTGAATTTTGTCAATTAATTTTAAAAACTCTTCTTCAGATAAAACCTTAACACCTAATGTATTAGCCTTATCAAGCTTACTTCCTGCACTCTCACCAGCAATAACATAATCTGTTTTTTTACTTACCGACCCAACAACTTTTGCACCAAATTTAACCAATAACTTACTAGCATCCTCTCTGGTAAAATTAGTTAATGTTCCAGTTAAAACAACGCTTTTATTATAGAATATGTCATTTTCAATTGTTTCTTTTTTT
>JAZUCB010000089.1:0-11655 GCA_045638985.1 Clostridia bacterium | reverse complement strand
AATTATAATCACTCGCATCTCTATCTGCAAGCCCATAAACTCTACACAATCTAGAATAACAAACAGCCTCTTCCCATTTTTTTAAGCCTTTCTGATAATCTTCAGAACTCATTGAATCGCCAACCATTTTATGATGAGTTTCATAAACAAGCCTATAAGCATCAATTAATTTTTCTATTTCTGAATTATATTCCCCTTCATCATGATTGCCATTAACATATAAATCTAAGTAGTCACTTAAAGGAATAAATTTTTCATCAAACCCAACAAAATCAACCGACACAATTAATGAACTACTGGTTTTATATGTGCCATAAACACCACCAGAGTATTCATTTTTAAATTTCTTATTAAAAACCGTTGGAACTTCCATTAAATTTAAAAACCAACTAGAAAACTCATCATCGCAAAAAGAATCCTCCATCGCCAACACAGAAAAGCTTTGTGGAATAATTCCTTCTTTAATCAAAGCATTCTTATTTGTTTTAAAACTACAATTAGGATTATTTGCAATTTCATTAACCATGTCTTCTAGTGCACTTGATTCTAATAAAAAGAACTCTTTTATTCTATGGCCATCAAAACAATCAAACTGCTCATCGATCCATTTATATTCGCTTTCAACTAAATCTTGCGATTCTGCAGGAATATTACCAACATAATTCCCATAGGCTTCCATATTATGTGGTTTGTTATTTTTATCAAGAACAACAAAATTTTTTCCATGTTGCCATTCAAAATTTTTCAACTTATATCTTTCAATTTTATTGCGCAATATATAATTTAAAACCCCTTCACTCATAGAAACCTCCTTTTATGTTTTTTTAATTCTTTATAAACCAGGACCATCAAGAATATCTTCAGAACAAACCGAAGCAACCTCTTCACATAAAGACTTCACAACAAAAAAACTATCTTTTATTGTTTTTCGGTTATCACTTTTATAATCATCTATTTGCCAATCTATATCAACGCCATCAATATACTCATCTAGCTTACCACTATTTAAAATCTCTTCTGTTTTATCGCAAAAACGATTAACAGCATTTGGATAATTATTTGCAATGAACACAACATCATTAAGAGCCTCTTTAAGCTTAAACTCATAATAAAGAGTATCTATCATAGTTGAGAACCTCACACCCCAATCATCACTTAAATTTTTTATATCAAAATTGCCCAAACCCACGTTTTTGCATTGAACCCATTTTGAAAAACAAGTTCTAAACTCTTTTCCCCATTTACCATCACTTAAAAAACCATCTCTAAAGTTAAATCCAAAAACATCACCAGCAAAACAGCAACCTTCAAAATCAAAATTAGGAGCAAAGCTTATATCTTTCGTTTTCTCGTTAATTAAAACCCCCATATTTTTAGCATTAAAATCAAAATCACCTAAAGCGCACCTTCTAACCAAATAATTATAAGCCAAATCTTCTTCATTCTTCTTCAAAGCATCTTTTCTTTGCTCTTCGGTTAAAGCATACTCAGGATTCCATTCTGCCACCTTATCCCAATGCGTTTCAAAAACATCTCTTAAATTTTTTAACAATGAACTAAAACCATTAGAAATATAACGGCTACCTTTTTCTTCACCATCGCAAAATTCTTTAATATAATCTGAAAAAGTTATAAACTTTTCATCTCCACCAACAAAATCCATCGACACGTTAAAGTAATTAAAATATTTTTGACTTTCGCCAGATCCATAAGCACCAACGCACGCAACAGTTGGAATGCCATAAAAATTCAAAACTTTGCTAGCAAAAGGTTCAATCTTAACTTCCTTTCTTCCCCCAAACGAAACCATTGCAGAAATTTCTTTTGGCACATAACCACTTTTCAATAATTCATCAACACAAGTTTTATACCCACTCTCTGGGTTTTGCTGAATATCACTAATCACTTCATTAAAAAAACTCGACTCAACTAAGAAATATTCTTTTCTTCTTCTACCATCACTAGTAGTTAGCCTTTCATCTCTATTTTTATACATATCATAAGACTCTTCTTTAGGCTCTGAATCATAGTCATCAAAACATCTAACTGAATAAGCCTCAGGCAAACCACATTTATAAATTTTTAAAGAAGAATCAAGTTCTGTTTGCTTCAAACGCCCCCAATTTTTCATGGAAATATATGTTACTAAATCCATAACCTAAAAGAACCTCCTACTCTTTTTCTATTTGCAAATCCTTACCTGAAAAAATTTCAAAAACATCTCTAACCATAGTTATGTTATCTTTGAAATCTTTTTTGCAAAGTTCTAAATCTTCCTCACACATATAGCAATCACCAGCGATAGCACTATTAGAATAAAGCCCATTTAAATAAGAATCTAACCTGCACTGTTCATCTGAACCAGCAACCAATTCATTAACTTTACTCATAAATTTTTCAACTGCATTTGGATAATTGTTAACCATAAAATCAACGTCTTTAATAAATTTTCTGGTAACCCCATCATCTTTGTTAAACCTAACATAATCTTGAATCCATTTCATTGGATCAACTTGAAAGTTTTTAGCAAATTTATATGCATACTTAAACGAAAAACTTAAACTCGTTTCAACATGGCTCACAAACGCCTCAAAATCATACGCCGGAGCCACAGATATTTTGTTTGTTTCCTTATTTATAACAACTCCCATATTTCTCGCAAACAAATCACCATCACCAAGCCCATGTTTCCTAACCAAACCTGCATAAGCAACATCTTCTTTCATTTGAGCAATTTCATCTTCCAAAGAAAATCCATCCTGCAAACCAAAACCATTTTCAACTCTTGAATAATGCTCTCTAAAAATTTCTTCATAACACTCAATAATATCTTTGATATCATTTTTTAAACCCCATACTTTTGGCAATTTGTTGCAATATTGCTTCATATAATCATTTAAGTTCATCATGATTTCATTGGGTTGTAAAAAATCCACCGCCACTGAAAAAATCTCGGGTTCATTATTCGAATTAAAACACATTAATTTTTCACAAAACATTGATGGAACTTCAAAATGATTCAACATTCTTGAACCAAACTTTTCAATATTTTCCTCTTCAATTTTATCGGGATAACAATGCATTAAAATTGCAGATATCTTTTCTGGAACATAACCATCTTTTAGCAAATCATCAACACAAGTTACATAACTGCAATTAGGGTTACTTTGCTTTTCTTCAATCAGTTCTCTAAAACAATTTGAATCCACTCTAAAAAACTGTTTTATTCTACTGCCCTCAAAATTCTCAAAATCTGTTATATAATCATCATAAATTTTAATATCTTGCTTTCCGCCAAAATTAGGGTGTCTATTTAAATAACTTCCAAACTCTTCAACTTCAAAACTTTCACCACTTTCATTAACTAAAGAAAAAGTTTTACCCTTTTCCCAGAGTTTATCTTTAAAAACTTTAGCATCCATGTATTTAACCAAATCAATGTTTTTCATATACCACCTTGAATAGTTTAGTTTTATTCACTCATTTCTGCTTCATTTTCTTTAGAAGCATAAACATCGCATACGTCTCGAACCAATTTGAAATAATCTTTAAAATCTTCTTTATATTGCTCATCTTGATCTCCGTTTTCAATAGCATCTTTGCAAAACTCTTGCAAAAAAGCATCTAGCTTGCAAGGTCCATCGTCAACACTAACCAAAAGATCATCTGCTTTTTTAATAAACTTAGTTAAAACTTGAGGACAATTTTTTTGAATAAATTTAATATCATCTATAAAATCCTTAACCCCTTTATCTTCTGAATGATAAAAAAGATAATCTTCAATAAATCTTCTTAAATCAACATCACCAAATTCTTTTTCAAAAATAAAATCATATAAAAATTTACCACTTATATCATCCACATGATTTCCCATCAACTCAAGGTCAAACGCAGGAGCCAAGTTTATATCATTAGTTTTCGTGTTAACAACAACTCCTAAATTTCTTGCTAAAAAATCACCATCTCCCAGCGCATATTTTTTAACCAACATCATATAACATAAATTTTCTTTCCATTGATTAAGCTTTTGATCTATATATTTTTTATCTGGTACTTCAAATCCACTTTCTTTAACCTTCTTATAATGCGCTTTAAGAATTTTTTTATAACAACTAGTAAACTCCTCTAAAGTTTGATCTTTTATATATTTGCAATCATCTTTATAAACATATTGTTGCATATATTCATTCAAATTCATCATTATTTCATTGGGCTTTAAAAAGTCTGGCGAAACGGTAAACACTTGAGTTGAATTTTGAGCTTCTTTATACGCTAAACCTCCACAATATATAGTTGGCACACTAAAGAAATTAAGCATTTTAGCGCCAATCTTTTCAACAGCTTGAAAAGCAACTCTCCCCGGAAATTCTTCTTGAAGAATCGCAGAAAGTTTTTCTGGAATAAACCCATCTTCAAGCAACTCATCAACATTTGTTACATAACTGCAATTAGGATTATTTTTCTTTTCTTCAATTAATTCTTTAAAAAATTCCGACTGCACACGAAAAAACAGCTTACGCCTTGAACCATATTCATCAATGTTTTCATTATAATCAGAATAAGCATGCTCAACACTTCCACCAAAGTTATGATAAAGATTTGCATAGCTTCCATATTCTTCCAACTGAACAGGTTTATTATTTTCATCAAACAACGTAAACTCTTTGCCCTTATTCCAAAGCTTATCAGAAAGGCTTTTCCCTTTCTGAAACATATATTCTGCCAAGTCAAAACTTTTCACTTCCCACCTCAAAATAAAATTTACATATCAAACTCTGCCAAACTTTCATTCACAAAATCATTGCAAAAATCTCTAACAAAAGTTAGACCGGTTTTATAATCCTTCTTATATGTGTTTAAATACAAATTACCTCTAGTTACTTCATCAAAGTAATCATCTAACCCACCATTATCCAAAAGTTCATCAGCTTTACTTAAGAATTTTTCAATAGCTTGAGGGCAATTTTTTTGAATATAATCTAAATCATCAATAAAATTTCTAGCCGAAGTAGTGCCAATACGATATGGATTTAAAACCCAGTTTTTAATACTTTTAAATTCATATGCATTCTCTGAAACATATCTCATAAAGCTACCACCAAAAACATATGCATGCTTTCCATGTAATTCAAGGTCAAAAGCTGGGGCAATATTTATATCATTTGTTTTGGTATTAATAACCACACCTAAATTTCTTGTCTTGAAATCACTATCACCCATTGCATATTTTCTAACTAAAGTCATATAGCAAATTTGATCTTTCCAAGATTCAAATTTTTCGCTTAAAGTTTTTTCATCCGGAATTTCAAAACCAGCTTTCAAAACATTTTTATAATGAGCGTCAAAAATTTGTTTATATATATTAACCAAACCTTCGATTGTTTCAAATGTGACCGCTTTATTATCGTTATTAAAAACATATGGCTTCATATATTGATTCAAATTCATCATTATTTCATTAGGCTTTAAAAAGTCTGGCGAAACAACAAATGTTTGATTCCCTTGTTCTGGTTTATGAAACTTTAAATTATCGCAAAAAATTGTTGGCGCCTCAAAAAAATTTAGCAATTTTGAAGCTAGAGCTTCACTTTTTTCAGCAGTAGCCCTACTGATACATAGTTGCTGAACATTTGCTGATATTTTTTCTGGAACATATCCTTCATTTAACAAATTATCAACGCATGAAACATAACTGCAATTAGGATTATTTTTCTTTTCCTCAATTAAACTTTTAAAAAAATCAGACTGAACTCTAAAGAAAAGCCTTGGCCTACTTCCATATTCATCAATATTTGTATCATAATCATCATAAACACCGTTATTATTATCTGAGACTTTTATGTTTTGATGATGATCAACGTAACTTCCAAATTCTTCAATTTCAATTGGGTTTTGATTTTCATCATGCAAAGTAAAAACTCTGCCCTGATTCCATAGCACGTCTGAAGAACTTTTACCCTTTTCTATTATATATTCTACTAAATCAAAGTTTTCCATATACCACCCTAAAATAAATTTACATATCAAGCCCTGCCAAACTTTCATTCACAAAATCATTGCAAAAATCTCTAACAAAAGTTAGACCGGTTTTATAATTAGGTTTATAGTCAGATATATCTAAAACACCTTCAGTTAATTCATTTAAAAAAACATTTAACTTACTTTCGTTATCTTTTTCATCTAAAAGCTCATTAGCTTTACATAAAAACTTTTCAACAATTTGTGGGTGATTTTTTTTCATATATTCAATATCTTCTATAAAAGTTCTCATCCTACTTGAGCCAAAAGAAGCATAATCACAAGCACACTCTTTAATACCAGAACCCTTATCTTTTGCTTCAAGATACCTCTCCAAAAAATCACTTCCAAACACTATGTCATGACTTCCGTGTAATTCAAGGTCAAAAGCTGGAGCAATATTTATATCATTGGTTTTGGTATTTATAATCACGCCTAAATTTCTTGTGGTGAAATCACAATCACCCATTGCATATTTTCTAACTAAAGTCATATAGCAAATTTGATCTTTCCAAAATTCAAATTTTTCGCTTAAAGTTTTTTCATCTGGAATTTCAAAACCTGCTTCTGCAACTTTGTTATAATGAGCGTCAAAAATTTTTTTATATAAATTAACCAAATCTTCTGTTGTTTTAATATTTTCCACTACGCTATGTATTTTATAAACATATTGTTCCATAAATTGATTTAAATTCAACATAATTTCGTTTGATTTTAAAAAATCAGCCGCAACAACGAATTTTTGATTTAATCTGTGAGGCATTTGCAAAGTTAAATTACCGCAACTTATTGTTGGCACTTCAAAAAAATTAAGAATTTGAGATGAAACCATTTCAGCATTTTCAACAATACTTCTATCAATATATAACTGTTTCACAATTGCAGATATTTTTTCAGGAACATATCCTTCACCTAACAAATCATCAACACATGAAACATAACTGCAATTAGGATTATTTTTCTTTTCTTCAATCAAACTTTTAAAAAAATCAGACTGAACTCTAAAGAATAACTTTGGCCTAGTTCCATCATCATCAATGTTTGTATCATAATCATCATAAGCTCCACTATCCGCATCGATGCCTTTTATGTTTTTATGATAATCAACATAACTTCCATATTCTTCAATTTCAATTGGGTTTTGATTTTCATCATGCAAAGTAAAAACTCTGCCCTGCTTCCATAGCACGTCAGCTAGTCTACTCTTTTTTTTAACTATATATCTCACTAAATCTAAGTCTTTCACTTTCCACCTCATGAAAAAAACTATATTAATTTATTATATAATATAAATATATATTTTTCAATACCCAATTTTAAAAAAAAGCAATCTATTTGATTGCTTCAAAGTTTTCTAAATATTCAAAATTTTCGTTTTGCATAACATCTTCGCTGATTAATTTCATAAATAAAAAATTGTCTTTTATTTCGCTTTTAATATGAGCTTTTTCTTCATCGCTAATCGGCAAAGCCACCTCATTATCCCAATAAAATTCTTCGTTATGTTTTAATATTGGAGGGTTTTCAAAAGTGGTTTCTAAAAGTTCATCTAAATTCGATGCATCGTCGCTTTGAGCTTTAAGAAATTCTTCTGTTTTGCCAATAAACTTTTCTAAAACACTAGGATGTTCTTTTTTTAAAAACATTAAATCTTCAAGCATATTTCTCAAATTTTGCCCATGTATATATTGTTCTTCAATAATAACATCGTGAATATTTTCACCATTTTTATATGCATTTAAAACACTTTTCCTTAATTCTGCATTTGGCAATTTTTCAAAACAAAACTCAAAATCATATGCAGGAGCTAATTTAATCTTTTTAGCTTCTTCATTAATAATAAGCCCTATGTTCCCAGAATGAAAATCTGAATCTCCTAAGCAATATTTTCTTAAAAGCATCGCATATGCAATTTCGTCTTTTTCTCCATTGCTTAAGCCTTTTCGCCTTTTAACTAAGTTTGGACTTAAAGATTTACCCTCAACCATAGCCTGATGATTTTTAAAAACAAAATCGCAACCCTCTAAAATTGAACGAATAGTTGTAAACTCATAGTCAAAAAGATGTTTTTTAGTGTAATAAAACATATAATTACCAACCGACATTAAATCTTCCCCAGTTTGCAAAAAATCAATTGAAACTGTTAAAGGATTTATTTTATAATCAACTCCTTTTTTAACTCTATCATATATGGTTTTATAATATGCAGTTGGCGAACCATAAAAATTTAATATTCTGCAAGATAATTCTTCCGCAATTCCTTTAAAGGAGTCACCATATTGCTCACTTATTAATGCAGAAAACTTTGATGGCACGTATCCATCAGCTAAAAGAGAATCAGCATTAGTAACATACGAACAATTTTCATTGTTTTGTTTTTGATCAATTAAATCAGTAAAAAATTGAGAAGCTATTCTAAAAAACATTTTCATTCTAACGCCATCTAAAACTTCTCCTAAATCATCATCGTTATATAAAGGTTCTTGCGATATTATTTGGTCATCTTTTAATTTACCTATTGAATTTTTATAACTTCCATAACCTTCAACACCAATAGGTTTTTCATTTTTATCATATAGCACCAAAAAATCACCTTGTTTCCAAAGCTCATCTTTCTTATTAAGTTTTTTCTCTCTAATATAATCTATAAAATCAACATGTGCCATACTTTAATTATTATATAATATCTATTTGCGTTTTTCAATAATAAATACAAAGAAAAAAGCAACCCCTCATAGTAATTTCTTAATTTCTGGCTTAACAAATATCTTTTTAAATAAACTTCATTATTAAAATTGTCTATTAGTTTCACCTTTATGCAAGCTTTTTCATATTCGCTAGTAAGCAAAAAATCTTTTAAACCAAACCCCTGCAACACAACTTTGTTTTAAATTTTTATACTATCAAAAATTTGATTGATATTAAAAAAAATGATAAAATTATAAATAGAAATATTAAGGAGAATTTTTATGATTCAAACACCTCATATTAAATGTGAAGATAATGCATTTGGAAAAACTGTTATTATGCCGGGAGATCCACTTAGAAGCAAAATGATTGCAGAAACTTTTTTAGAAGATGCAGTGCTGGTTAATAACGTTAGGGGAATTCAAGGTTACACCGGATATTACAAAGGAAAAAAAGTTTCAGTTATGGCAAGTGGAATGGGAAACCCAACAATGGGAATATATTCTTATGAGCTTTTTAAGTTTTGTGGAGTTGATAAAATAATCAGAGTTGGTTCAATAGGTGCAATGAAAGAAGATATTAAAATTAAAGACGTTATAATTGCAGAAAATTGCCACTCAAACACAAACTACAATAATTTTTATATCAACAATGGCGAAGGTTTAATTTCAGCTTCAAAAAAACTTGTTGATAAAATTAAAAAACAAGCTAAGAAAACTTCTTCAAATTCAAGCCAAATTCACATTGGAAATATTCTTAATTCCGACACTTTCTATACCGATGAAAACGAACTTGCCAAAGCACAGGCAAATAATCTATTAGGAGTTGAAATGGAATCAGCTGCTCTTTATATTAACGCACAAAGATTAAATAAAGAAGCTCTAACAATTTGCACCGTTTCTGACAATTTAATAACAGGCGAAAAAGCATCTCCTGAAGAAAGGCAAACAAACTTCAAAGACATGGTTAAGCTTGCTTTATCTTTAATTTAAAAGTAAAAAAACATATTGATTTTTTTGAGAGACCCTACGGGGTTCACTTCATCTTATCAATATGTTTTTATTTTTGCCTTTTTAACATTTTAATTTGTTTTGAATTCCCATTTAATAAATTTAATTTGATTTTAATTTTTTTTGTTATATAATTAACTCAATAAAAACTAGAGGTAACAAATGAAAAAATCAATTAATCTATATTGCAACTCATGCTTAAGCTCTAAAGAAAAAATTAAAAAAATCAAAGAAGCTGGATTCGATGAATTTTTTACTGGAATTAGCACCCATAACGAAACCCTAAACCACATAGAACAAATAAAATATGCCCAAAGCATTGGATTGCCTTGCACCATGGTTCATTGCCAATGTAGCAACTTAACACTGCACGAATTTTGGGAGAAAAGCTGGTTGGGGAAAAAAGTTTTTAAGGATTTTCTAAAGCAAATCAGATCTTGCAAAGATCTTACAAAAAACTTTGCCATTCACTTAAATTCTTATGAGCCTTTTGTTGGATCAAACCTGGGATTAAAAAGAATTACAAAGCTTTTAAATGTTTGCAATAAGCTCGATATTAATCTTTGCGTTGAAAATTTAAACACAGCCGATTCCATACGCTACATTTTTTCAAATTTAAATCACCCAAAATTAAAAATTTGCTACGACATTGGCCACCAAAACTTCGCAACTCCTGAATTTGACATTGTTAAAGAATATGGTGAATTTATTGAGGTTTTGCACATCCATGAAAACAACGGATTAACCGATGAACATAAACCTTTAAAAAAGGGAAGCCCAGTTTATAATAGATTTACATTTAGCTTAAAACTTCTAAAGCCCGAGATTGTTTTAACTAACGAAGTGAAGCATTTAGAAACAAATTTTGAAAAAGATTTAAAGAACATTTTAAAAACTCTTACTTCATTAGAAAACAATTCATCATTAAACTAATATAATAACAAATCTATGTTTTTTTAAATTATCTTTATATATAAATCTTTAATAAACTTTAAAAAAAGCGAAAGATAAAACAATCTTTCGCTTTTTTCTTTTTAAAATTTACCCAATTGAAATAAAAATTGTTTATTCTTATCGAACTATAAGCAATTACTTACTCCACCCTGCATATAACACTGTGTAAAATTCTTTAACTCCATTAAACCTTTCAGAGAGATCTGGATCAACAATTGTGTTCACTTCAACCAACTTTGTGAACCAACCAACAAATTTATAACCTTCTTTAATAGGGGTTGGCAAATTAAACTCTTCCCCTTCAACAACAACCATATCAGTTTTCTCTAGAACTCCACCATTTGCAATAAATTTAATTCTAGAGACTTTTTTGCTGTAATTTCCATAAATAGAAATATTACCATCTTTATTAACAACATCTTGAATAATGCAATTTGAAAGCACTGCACTTTCACAAATCCATCCACCAAACTTTTCATCATCTATCAATGTTTTAACAACAACTTCTTTTCCTGCAGCCACATCTTTAATTTTAAGCTCACTTCCATCAACATAAATCCAACTACCATAATTGAACTTACCATATTCTAACCCGTCAACAACCAATAAATAAGAATTTAACGAAACATTTTCAATTACTATTTCTAAATCACATTTAACATTTTCAATTAAATATCTTTTTCCATCTCCGAATAGTTCAAGCTTTTCACCATTGTTTGTTATAGCAAAAACTTTAATCTCTGAGCAATTATAAGCATTTGAAAGTTCAACTTCAAACTCAAGAGAATCTCCATAACTAACATTTAAAATCTTTGACGATGTTAAATATGAATTTGCCAATTTTATTAAAAACATACCATTATTTTTTGGAAACGAAACCCTAAAAACACATTCTTCCCAAACCGCAAAAAGCTCTAAATCCATAACAACAGAATATTCTTTAGAATAATATCTTCCTTCAATATCTTTAAAACCAATTAATTTA
>JAZUCB010000088.1:0-2392 GCA_045638985.1 Clostridia bacterium | reverse complement strand
GACACCAGATCCTAAGTCTGGCGCGTCTGCCAATTCCGCCACGCCCGCAATTTCTTCAATATTATAGCATAAATAATATTAAAAGTCAAGTAAAAATTTTACTTTGTTTGCGAAAAATGAGGCAAAATTTTGTTGTCTTTGATCTTATTGAATTTCTTGCTCGCTCTCGGTCTGATTTTTGTCGTTGCCCGTAAGCTTTGCTTTCGCTCCGTCTATTACATCGAGAATATATTTCTGATATTTCAGCAAGAAGAATACTCCCACAAACGAAAGCGCCAGCAGACCAGCCATCAAGAGCCAGTTGCCTTCAAATATCTTTTCTCCAACCGCTGTGAGCACGAAGGTCGGTATTGCTGCGCCCATAAATACTGCAAGCGTATAGCTTTTTAATTTCATTTTACAAACTATTTTTCCATTAAAGAATCACCTGCAACATCTTTTAAAGTATCATAACTAACAGATCCAAAATCTTCAAAATCCATTAAAGCATGTTTACTAATATATTCAGATTGTTGATCATTTATAATTTTGTTATATTTATCACCAAACAAATATTCAGCAGGATCATTAAAAAATGCATGTGTGCCAGTGTCTGTTGCCAATTTTTCAAAACCAGAAAGATAAGAACTAGCATGCTTCTTTGAAATATAATTTTCTAAAGATGTTTTAATTTTTCTATCTTCCTTTTCAATTCTTCTTTTACTTGCACCAGCAAAAACTTCAGTTAAAAATCCAGGAGTTGAAATTAAAGCATATTGCAACAACTCTGGATTTTGTTCTGTTATTGCAGCAATTGCAGAACCACCAATAGTTGCTAATGCAGCAACTAAAGCAACTTTTTGAACCATTTCAGAAGCAAAATGAGGCATAAAGTTTTTATCAATAACTTCTAATGCACCTTTAACTTTATCGAATGCTTTTTTATCAATAATTTGAGTAGGAGCTGCATCAACTCCACCAACTATAGAAGTATAAAACTTTTTACTTGCATCTTTGCTTAGTTCTCCATAATTTTTATTATATTCTCTTTTTTTTCTTTCAAAATATTTACTCATAATATCCACCTCATTATTTTTTTATTATATTTTTAAACAAAACTTCTATTACTATCATTTAAAAGTTTTTATATTAGAAATCTCTTCCGTTATCAAAACAACTTGAATCTCGATAATCATCAATATTAACAATATTATTAGGACGCTCAGTCTCACTTTCTGAATAATCAGCATCATCTGAATAATCAACCTCATCAGAATCCACAATGCTATCTATTTGTTTTCTATATCCTTTTGCATTATCTTTATAAACAAATCCCTTTAACACATTATATGCTGAAGCAAGACCTAAACAAGTAACACCTCCAATTAATACTGCGTTAAACACTTTAATATCTCCCAATGGTGCTGGCATTAAAGTTTTGTCATGAACAAAATTTACTGCTTGTTTAACAAACAAACCAGTTCCTGCTGCACCTCCAGCAATCATCGCAAGAAAATCATATGCAGCACCAAAAAACTCATTTTTCTTCATTGCATAAAACATTTTTTTAACAAATGATTTATCTTCAGGCTCAAGTCTTTCATCTAAGAAATTTCTCTCTGAAAATCTTTCAAAATCTTCTTTAACTTCGCTTTTAGCATTTTTATTATAATCTTTATTAATCCTATTAAAAATTATTCCCTTTTTCATTTTCCACCTCTCAAATTTTTATTTATAATTCTTTATCTCCAAAGAATGCTAACGGCCCAGCCCCAACTCGCTGATCTCCGTTAAAAATAACTCTATTAGTTCCATTTGTTGCTTCAATGGCATCAACCATTTCCTGACAATCAAATGCTTTATTTTTGGATTTAACACTTTTATAATATAAATAACCAGCTCTTCCAAGCATTATTGCAGATGTTACAAATCCTATTGGAATTGCTGTTTTTAATGATCCAGTTTCAAGAGCAATTCCACCAATATAATCTATTAGCGCCGGAACACCAATAGAAGCAATTCCTGTGAATCCTCCTAACCCAGTCCAAAACTTAGATGCATCAGAAAGAATTTTACCTTCTCTTAAATGCTTTAACCTTGCATGGTCATATAGCATTGCTTCAAATTTTGAACTCTCAGACATTTGATCAAAGTGACCATTCTTAATTGTTTGATCAACTCGATAAATATCAAATTCTTCATTTTCAGCGTTCTTTTTTTCAATAATCTTAGAAATGGGTTTATTTATAAATTCTCCAAAATCAAACATAACTCCACCTTCCTCACGTATATTATACCACAAAATCCAACTTTTTGCAATATAACAATTTTTTGGCAATAAGCCCATAAGAAAACTTAAATAAAGTTCGTTTATTTTTATACATGTTACCACAATTGTATAGCTATGTCAATA
>JAZUCB010000087.1:0-1712 GCA_045638985.1 Clostridia bacterium | reverse complement strand
ATAACAATAACAATAACAATAACAATAACAATAATAATAATCACTCCAACCAAAACTCACATAACACAAATAACAATATACAAAATAATGAAAATTACACAACACACCAAAACAACATACCAAAAGAAATAATTGAAAGTTACCCCTATGGTCAATTTCCTTTTTCACATTCAAAAGAAATGCAAAATGAAAAATTGAAAAACATCTTAACAACAAACACAACTTCAAACATTTTAGATTTTAATTACAACCAAAGCACATATCAAAACAATCAAATTGACAAAAAAAACAATCAGCCTGAAAACACTTCAGCTCACAACACACCAAACAACCAATCTATAAATAATCAATCTCAACTGTTAAATATTTTGAGCAACGCTTTAACTTCACAGAACAATTCAGGTAATAATACTAACAATCTTGCCAACTTACTATTACCATTATTATTTAACAACAATCCTCAAATCTCACAACTGCTTAAAATGTTTAACAACTCAAATATTTCCAAGCAAAACATTGAATCTGAAAAAAAAATATGTGTTGAAAACACATATTTAAAAAACGAAAATTACAACCCGCTAAACAGCTATGAGCGTATCTAAATATTATTAAACACAATTTTATAACAAGTTACCATATTATTATATAAAATAGCATCGTTAAAATTCCTAATATCTAATCCAATGATTTTCTTAATTTTTTGCAACCTGTAAACCATTGTATTTCTATGCATATACCCTGCCAAACTCGCAACCGAAGTATTCATTCCATTTTCAAAAAAAACCTCAACTGTTTTTATTATATCAGAGTTTGATAAAATGCTTTTTACTTGTTTTATTTGAAAAAATTTAAAATAATCATTATTCTGCAATAAATTATTCATTATCAAAACACCAGTCTCAAATAACTCTTTGCAGAGATTTTTAATTTGCTTACTCGCTTCAGATTTATCGAT
Source organism: Clostridia bacterium (assembly GCA_045638985.1). Lineage (GTDB taxonomy): Bacteria > Bacillota > Clostridia > Christensenellales > UBA1242 > UBA11490. The sequence goes on along the minus strand of JAZUCB010000087.1, from coordinate 757 downwards.
AGCAATTTTAAATTTATCAACGCTATCAGAATTAGCAATCGCAATATTATCAACGTCATTAAATTCACTCATTAGCCCCACCTTTTTCTAAGCCTAAACTACCAGATTTTAAATAATATTTTTTATATTTAAAAAAACTAACAAGATTTTCATCTGATGTTGTTATTAAAACCGAACACAAGTTATTAGATTTAATCAATTGTTTCAAATTTGAAAAAACATCTTTTAATTCTTTTTCATTTAAGCCCACAAAAACATCATCAACAATTAACAAATCTAAATCTCTCACAGACAACCTAGCCATTGCTAGTAAAAGTCTATCATAATAATTCAAATGTTCAACTTTAACATTTTTAATAGAATACAAATTATATTCTATTAACGTATTCCTAACTTTAACATCAACCAATTCTTTATTTTTTTCTCTTAAACGAATAACATATTTTAAATTATATTCAACAGACTTATTCTGAATAAATGGTGGTTCTTTAGGAATATATCCCAGACTTACGTCATCTTTGTAGTTGATTTTATTAACAGGAATGTTGTTTATTAAAACCGTTCCAGAATTACATTTATCTAAGCCCAAAATTATTCTTATTAAACTTGTTTTTCCACTATTCTTATCACCAACAATTATTGCGCCATCACCCTTTTTTAAGTTAAAATTAATATCATGCAATGTGTAGTATTCTTTTGCGTAAGAAAAATATAAATTATTAATTTTTATCATATAAACTCCATTTATTTAATTATA
>JAZUCB010000086.1:0-5701 GCA_045638985.1 Clostridia bacterium | reverse complement strand
AAGATGGTTAAGGCTAGAGATTCGAAAAGTGATAGTAAATTTGTTGGTGATATTTTTACTGACTTTTCGCGTGCTATGCTAGGCGATGAAAATGGTTTTTTAGGCGATACTGGCAAGAATAGTTTAGATAATGAAGTTTATGGCATATTTAAATTAGTTACAGTTAATGTTCCAAGGCAAGTTGCATTTGCTAAAAAGTTTAAACTTTCAATGGAAGAAACTTGCCAGTTTGAAAGTTTAATATATCTTACTGCAAAACAACAAAGTGCACAAAATAAAAGTAAAAAAAGTTCAATAGCGACATCGGCCGTTGATGATATATACGACGCTATGATGCAAGAAGCAGGGTTCTATAGCTTATTTGTGGACGAATATAAATCTATGAATGATGATCAAAAAAGTATGTTTAGCAAATATGTTGATTTTTCAAAACAGTTTTCAAAAAATAAATTAGAAGATGCGTCTTTAAGTTTGAATGAAAGAATAGTTAATAAAGATAGTATTGCTGTTTGTGATTTGGCGATGGAAAACATTAGTGAAATGAATTGCGAAAGCGTGGCTGAGTAAGTGTTTTAAGATAAAAAGAGAGGTGGAAAGATATGAGTTATCAAACAATTTATGAACGTAATAAAGTTGTTGAATGGGCTGATGGGGTTTTGGCAAGTGTTAAAGAAAATAAAGGATTAAGCGTTGAGGGGTTGAAGAGTGGTTCTTTTGATGCGTTTGGCAAAATTGCTGAAATAAATAAAGATGAAGATTCTTCAGTTGCTAAATTTGCTGATTTTGCTAGGACTTATGTGAAAGAAAATGGCGAAAGAGCTTTTAAGGCAGAGGAAATTATTGGGTTAGTTACATCAACTATTCCTAGAATGCAATCTGCCACCCAAAAGCTTGGAATTCCTATGGAGATAGCTTGCGAATATGAAAATATACTTGCAAATGCAGAAAGGCAAAGAGTTTCTGGTGGTATTGCAAAAAGTTTATTTAAAAATCGTGATTACATAACTTCAATGAAATATACGGCGAAAGAAGAGGGATATAAAGATTCTGCTCAAAAAGGTTTTTATTATATGGATGCGATTGATAGAGCAAAATTTGAAGAGTATTTGGATTTAGGCGTGGAGTTAAGTGCTAATCCAAATGTTGCAGATTTTGATCAAAACGTTAAGCCAACATCAATCAATGTTTTTGCTGGCAATAATAAAGAAACATTTGAGTTAATGAAAGATAATATTAATGATATGCAAGACGATTTTATTTTTGGGTAAAAAATAAATTTTATTATAAGGCGATGGAAAGAACATTGTTTTTATGTTTTATATTCATATAAAATGTTTTAACAATGTTTTTTATATGTTTGACTGATGATGAGTTGCTTTGATATTATAAATGGATCACATTTTAAAGAGGAAATTATGAAAAATTTGTGTAAAGGATTATCGGCAGGAATAATGATTGCCGTTGGTTGCGCCATTTATTTGGCATGCAGTAATAAATATATTGGTGCAGGGCTTTTTTCAATTGCTTTAATTGGTGTTTGCGTTAAAGATTATTCTTTATTTACGGGTAAAATTGGTTATATTATAACGGAGCATAAAAAAGAAAACTTTTCAGTTTTATTGCTTGGCTTATTGGGTAATGCTATTGCTGTTATTTTATTTGGGTTGGCTATTGGTTATGCAGTTCCTAGTTTGGCTGAAACAGCAAAAATTGCTTGCGAGGCTAAGTTGGCTAATCAAAACTTCTTGCAAACTTTGATTAGAGGAATGATGTGTGGATTGCTTATGTATTTTGCAGTTAGCATTTATAAAGAGCATAAAACAATAGTTGGGATTTTATTTGCTATTCCTGTTTTTATTTTGGCAGGGTTTGAACACTCAATTGCAGATATTGGATATTTTGCTATTGCAAATATTTATTCTTTAAAAGCTTTTGGTTTTATTTGGACTGTTATTTTAGGAAACGCTTTAGGATCATTTATTTTGCCAGTTTTAAGTTTTTCTACAAAAAAAAGTGGCAGCAAAGTTGAAAACAAAGATGATAATAAAACAGAAGTAAAATAAATTGCAAAATAGTGGGAGATGAAAATGGAATTTGCAAGTAGTTTGGAAACCAAAGATTTAATTATTGCAAAGGCAAGGCCATCAGATTTAGAAAAAATTTTTGAAAATTATTGGTGTAGTGAAAAAACTGCCACCTATATGCTATGGAAACCTCAAAGAAATTTAGATGAGGCGAAAGAGAGATTGGAAAGAACTATTAATTTTCAAAAAGATCATTTGGCATTTTTTGTTTATGAAAAATATAGCGGAGATCCAATAGGGCAAGTTTCGTTTATTGAAGTTGAAAACGGCGTTTTTGAAGATGGTGGGATTGGAATTGGCGAAAAGTTTGTTGGAAAGGGTTATGGAAAGCAAATACTTAATTGCTTTATAAATTATTTATTTCAAGAGGTTGGTGCAAATAAAATAGTTTGTTCTTGCCATACTGATAATATTCCATCTGCAAGAATGCAAATGGCTTGTGGGTTAAAATATTCTTATTCAAAAATGGTTACTCGAGAAAAAGATGGTTTAACATATAAATCTGATAATTATGAAATAACAAAAGAACAATGGATTGAAAAAAATAAAGATAATCGATAATTTTTATTTAATTTGCAAAAAAAAAATTATAGGCAAAAGTTTGCTTATAATTTTTTTTAGTTTTTTTTCATATGATTGACAGAACAATTACTTTCACGATATCATATTAATATCATAAAGAAGGGAGGTTTTTTATGAAAAGGTTTAAATTTGCATTATTGGCGTTACTATTAGTTCCTTGTTTGTTTTTAGCATCTTGCACCAAAGGAATTTCAATGAGTGATTATAGTGCTAGAGTTGCAAATGCAGCTGAGAATTTTTACTCTAGTTATGGTTCAAAAAGCATGACTATTGAATCAAAATCTAATTCAACTCAAACATGGCAAGAAAATGTGAGTTTTGGTGAGGCTGATGAGCATGCATTGCAAGAAAATTTTAAAACAATTTCTGAAGTTTCTCAAAAATTTGAATTGAGCGTGGGTAATTCAGATGACACAATTATTAGAAATTTAAGAATAACAGAAACTCTTAAAGAAACCACCACTGGAAAAGAAGAAAATGATGCTCAAGATGGATTGAAAAACTTCACGCATATTCAAAATGAACAAAGGGTTATAACTATTTGTTTGGTTGGGGAAAACTATAAAGCATACATAACAACAACTTCTTCGGTTGATGGCGGGGAAGAAATTATTAAAAATGAATATTATGATTTTGCAAGTAAATCAGCTTGTTTGAATTGGTTAGAAGACCTTGCAGAAGATGGGAATTCGAAACTAATTGAAGGAGTGTTTTTCTCACCTTTAACATTAGTTGTTGGGCTTGTTGGTGGTAAAGTTGAAACATATGCTAGTGGGAAAAATGTGTTTGGTCAAAAGGGAGAAGTGGCAAATACTCAAGTTCAGGATGCAATAATAACTTCAACAACAATGAGTTTTGATATACAATTTAAGGATTCTTTACCAAGCAGGATTGAAGTTAATACAAACGTTATAAATAAAGATAGCCATGTTTCTGATGATGATATAGTTAACGTTTGCGTGAAAGCTAAACAAGTTGTTTCAATCAATTATAGTTGCTTGGCAATTCAAGCTCCAACATCTTTTGAAGGCGCAACAATGTTAGCAAATATGCCAAAAGTTGAAATAAATACTATTAGTTTAGGTATATAAAAATAAAAAAATCGCAGTTTTAAAATTGCGATTTTTTTTGTGGGGATATAAATAACCATTTGAGGTTGACTTAATTTTAGTTTTTTTATAATATTACTATAAGAGGTTGTTATATGGATTATTTAAAAAGATTAGATGAAGTTTTGCTTGGAGAGAAGGTTAAAGATCAGTTTAAAGTTGCTATGGCAGATAAGGAGTTTTCAGGCTGGCTTTATGGGGTGTTGCCAGAAATTAAAAATTGTGCAAGGCAAGAGCAAAATAATCCTTGGCATATTTATAATGTGTTAGATCATATTTTGGTTTCAGTTGATAAAATGAATGAGCAAACTAAGGATATGAACTTAAATGATAGAAGATTATTGGCTTACACAATGCTTTTGCATGATATTGCAAAACCTAAATGTCATATTGAAAGAGTTAAGAATGGAAAAAAGATAGATAGTTTTTTTGGAAATGGTGGGCATGCAATTCAAAGTGCTAAAATAGCTAAAAGAGTTGCAAATCAATTTGGTTTTGATGATAATGAAGAAAGTAAATTGGTTAAGTTGGTTGAAGATCATGATATTTTTATGAATTTAACATTAAACAAAACATCAAACCCATATTTGAAGCAACTTGATGAAAGTGTTGTTGCAACGAAGATTGATGAATTGAGTAAGATTGGAGATGGGGAACAGCTTGCAAACATGTTGGTTATGGTTGGTAGAGCAGATTCTGGTGCTCAAAACCCACGAATGACAGCACCTTGCTTTGAGTTGCTTGATAAATATGAAACTTTAGTTGATGTGGTAAGTGTTGGAGTTATGGAATAAAAAAATCCATATAAAAATATGGAGTGGGGTTTATTAATAATTAACACTTAGTGGGGAAATGGTTTCAAAATTTTAATATAAAAATAAAAAAGAACTCATTATGAGTTCTTCTTTATTAAATAAGCATTAAAAATTAATTATTCTGCATATTTTTTTGCTTAGGATCATGCAAATGATATCTAATACCCAAACAATAGTGAATCCGAAAACTAGACGAATAACACCAGCAATTATTTTTCCTTCTTGGAATCTTGTGATGAAACCACAAATCCATGAAGTTACAGGGATAATTGCAAGGATAACGCTAACAAGATATCCTAATCCAAAATAATCTCTTGAACCTGCCATATTTAACTCCTTTTTAGATTTAATAGTATATTGTATTTTTAATACTATTAAATTATACTATTTATATATGCAATAGGCAAATATTTTTTGCAAAGAATTATGGATTTTGTTTAAAAAAGTAAATTTTATAAACACTTATCTATCGCCCAATTCGCCTGCTGAACTTGCTGAGGCTTCTTGAGCAACAGATGTATATTTTTCCATATGAGGATTTAAAGTAAATAATATTGAGTTATCTTCATTAGATGTAAATGGAATATATAGTTTAAATGCTGGGATATCAGGGCATGGACCATATGCTTCAGGATAGTATTGATATTTTGCTGCGGCAAGTGACGCTTGAACATAATCAATTATTGATTGTTGATTTTGTTCTGAAAAATCTTGAAAGTTAGGGTCTTCAGTTACTTTTAATAAAGGGCTGTTGCCGATGCCATGTTTGAAATAGTGATAAATTTCATCTCTACTTAATTCATAAGCATAATTCATTGCTTCAAGATTTTCTGGTTTTTGTAAAAAAATTTTTTCTAACCAGTTAGTTTCGATTCCAGATTCTTTAATAGCTTTAACATAGCCTTTGTGATCAGTGTTTGGATCAATTGTTAATCTTCTTACGTTTTGATTTTTTTCCATATTTTTTACTTCCTTTTTTCATTTCTATTTTTTTAATTTATGCAAATAAAAAATGTATAATCAAGGAATATATTTTTTATTTTCCACCCATAAATTATAATAAATTATCACAGAAGTTGGCACTTGTCAATACCCAAATTAAAATTTTTTT
>JAZUCB010000085.1:0-1694 GCA_045638985.1 Clostridia bacterium | reverse complement strand
GCGGTTGGAATGGCAATGGCAGAAGCTCATTTAGCAGCTACATTTAATAAAGATAATTATAATCTTATAGATCATTATACTTATGTTTTAGGTGGAGATGGATGTATGATGGAAGGTATCTCATATGAAGCATTTTCACTTGCAGGAACATTAGGTTTAGATAAATTAATAGTTTTATATGATTCAAATAATATTTCTCTTGATAGTGGAACAGATAAAACCTTCGATTGTGATGTTAAGAAGATGATGGAAGGAATGGGCTTTAATGTTTTAACTGTTCATGATGGTAATGATATTAGTGAAATAGATAGTGCAATTGAAAAAGCAAAACAAAGTTCAAAACCAACTTTTATTATAATTAAAACAATCATTGGATTCGCTAGTGAGCATCAAAATTCAAACAAAGCGCATGGTCTTGTTTTAAATAGTGAACAACTTGAAAAATTAAAACAAGATTTAAATATTAATAATATTCCATTAGAATATGAAAGAGATGTGCAAAATCATTTGCAAGAAGTTAAAAACAGATTTAAAATTGTTGAAAAAGAATTTGATTCAAGGTTGAAAACTTATCAAAAGAAATATAAATCAGATTATAAAGAACTAATTTCTTTCTATAATGAAGAGTTCTTTGATGCTTATAATTATTTATTAAATTTAGAACCTGTTCAAGGCAAGGCAACAAGAGAAGTAGGTGGAATAATTTTAAATCATTTGGCAAATAAATATCCTCAAATTATTGGTGGAACAGCAGATCTATCTAGTTCAACAAAAGCATATATAAAAGAAGGAAACAACGTTGAAAAAACAAGTTTCAACGCTAAAAACATTCTATATGGTGTAAGGGAATTTGCAATGGCAGCAATAACAAATGGTTTAGCATTATATGATTTTATGCCGTTTGCAAGCACATTTATGGTTTTTAGTGATTACATGAAAGGTGCTATAAGATTAAGTGCTTTAATGCAATTGCCAGTTACATATATATTAACTCATGACAGCATTGCAGTGGGTGAAGATGGCCCAACCCATGAGCCAATTGAACAATTAGCTGGTTTTAGATCTATGCCTAACTTAGCTGTTTTTAGACCATGTAATTATGAAGAAACATGCTTAGCATATTCATATTCTCTTATAAATAAAGTGCCGAGCGTTTTAGCCTTAACAAGGCAAAATATACCATATGTTTCTTCGTCTGATTCTATGAAAGATGTTGAAAAGGGTGGATATATAATTTCTAAAGAAATAAAAAAAGAATTACATGCAATTATTATAGCAACAGGAAGTGAAGTTCCTCTTGCTATTGCTGCTCAAAAAATTCTTTTAGAAAAAGGATATAATGTTAGAGTGGTTTCAATGCCATGCATGGAATTATTTGAGGCGCAAACAAATAAATATAAAGAAAAAGTTTTGCCTAAATCTTTTGAATCTATTATAACCGTTGAAGCGGGAGCAACACAGCCATGGTTTAAATTTGCTGGAAAAAGAGGTTGTTGCATTGGAATAGATACATTTGGAGAAAGTGCACCACAAGATTATTTGTTTGAAAAATATGGTTTAACAACAGCAAATATTGTTAAGAAAACAATAGAAGTGATTAAAAATAATAAGTCAAAAACTTTTTCACTTTTAAATTAATATAGTGAATAATTTATATAAAATTAAACATTATAATAATGGCAAAACAAAAAAAT
>JAZUCB010000084.1:0-3929 GCA_045638985.1 Clostridia bacterium | reverse complement strand
TATCAAAACCTATTATATAATTGATATCAAACTTTTTTTAAAATTTAAAATAATTTGTTTCTTCGCAAGATCTAATATTTTTTACTAGAAATATAAAATCTTTGCCATCATATTTATCACTTGAATTTCTTTAATACTTGATTGTATTATAACCTATACAAATTCATTGCACGGACACAATTTTACATAAATCCTACACTTAATTAACCTTTCATCAAATCGTTCATTTTTTCAAATAAAATTTCTTTTCCAAGCGAAATCAATTCATCATCAATTTTTTTATTAGCGAATTGTTCCATTTCATACAATTTGATTGGTTCACCAATTATAAACTTATTAAACCTAAATAGTCTTGGTTTTTTTACAAAAACACAAGGTAATATTGGAGATTTGGTTTTTAAACTAAACAATATTGCCCCATCTTTTAATTGAGACAACTCAACATCTGTTAGCCTAGAACCTTGAGGAAATAAACATAAAGCATTATCTTTTTTTAATAGGTCTAATGTTTTTTTCATAGCTTTTATATCAATAGACTCTCTATCAACTGGAAAAGCACCAAACTTAGATAGAAGCCAGCCAAAAAATTTATTTTTAAATAGCGACTTTTTAGCCATATAATAAAATCTTCTAAAAAAACTAACAGCAATTAGTGGTGGGTCCAGGTTGGATTGATGATTACAACATAAAATCATTCTTCCCTTTTTGATTTTATTTTTTCTACCAACAATCCTTGTTGGAAATAAAATTTTAATTGGTAAATAAAATATTATTCGTAACACTTGAAACATATTACTTATTACCTCTAATAATGTTAAACATATAATCAACAACTTGATCAATATCCATATTGTCAGTGTTAACATAAATAGCGTCTTCAGGCTTAACAAGAGGCGAAATTTCTCTTGTCATATCTCTGCGATCACGTTCAATTATATCTTTCAACACTGTTTCATAATCCAAATTGTCGTTCTTATTTTTTTCATCATTAATTCTACGTTTTGCTCTAACTTCTGGAGAAGCATCAATATAAAATTTAAAGTCAGCATTTGGCAAAACAACAGATCCGATATCTCTTCCCTCAACAATCATACTTTGATGTTCTGATGAACTTCTTTGAATATTTAATATCAATTCTCTAACATCTTTAAATTGTGAACTCAATGAACAAGCATCAGTAACTGATGGAGAATATAAATCATTAGAAACATCAACATCATTTAGATAAGTTGCCTGTTTACCATCTATATATTTAATAGTAATATCAATATTATTTAAATTTTCTACGACTGCTTTTTCATCACTTGGATCTATATTGTTTTGCAGACAATAAAAACCAACTGCTCTATATAATGCACCGGTGTTTAGCTGTATAATATTCAATTTCTTTGCTAACTTAGTTGTAACTGAACTCTTTCCTGCACCACTTGGCCCATCAACTGCAATAATTATTTTTTCCATTTTAACCTCATTCAAATATTTTTTTCATTTCTTCTTTTGTTAATTTTTTATATGCTCCAGCTTTTAAAGCTCCTAACTCCAAATTACCAACTGCAATTCTTTTTAAATTTAATACCTTATAACCCAGAGAATCAAACATTTTTCTAACTTGACGATTCTTGCCTTCGAATATTTTTATTTTCGTAGTAAAATATTCTCCATCATAAATAGGATTATCAACAATCGCTGGTAATGTTAGAACACCATCATCAATAACAACACCTTTTCGCAATTTAACCAAATCTTTCGGTTTAATAATCCTACTAGTTTTAACCAAATAAGTTTTTCCAATTTTCTTGGATGGATGTGTTATATTATTACAAAATTCACCATCATTTGTTAATAACAATAAACCTTCAGTATTATAATCTAACCTTCCAATAGGAAATATATTCAACTTTTTATCAAAAAAATCTAATACAGTTTTTCTACCCCTATCATCTGAAACTGCGGTTATAATGAGTTTAGGTTTATTAAACATAAAATATAGCTTTTCATCAATAATTTTAAGCCTTTTTCCATTATAAATAACAACGTCTTTTTCAATATCAATTTCTTTAGATAAAGCTATATTATTATCGCCATTAACACATATTTCTTTGTTCAAAACTAGACTTTCAACTTTTCGCCTACTTCCCAAACCGCATTTTGCTAAAAAAGAATTAATCCTCATAAATTGCCTCTTTCTTTATGATATAACAATGTTGCAACTTTCAACAAGTAATTTTTATTAAAAAAAGAAAGTTATAAAAACTTTCTTTATTCACTTAACCAAAACTTAGAAATAATATTATTTAGCAAATATTTCAAATCTATATTTCGAGTTTCTTCAATTGCATAAATATTTTCTTCAAATATTATTTGCTCACCCTTATACACAACTATCTTGCCAACAACACTATTAATTGTAATTGGAGCTTCAACACAATTTGGAAAGTCATAAACAACATTATATAATTCTTTTTCACTTTTTAAAACAGGAAGTTTAAATCCTCTTACATTTGCAATTCCGATGTTGTTCACTTCACCACTTTCAACAACAACATCTGTAATATAATTGTATGGCTTAACAAATTCTATCATTTCATACTCATTCATCGCTTTATTTGTTAACCTTGCACATTCCTCAAACATTGGCCCACAATTCAAAACAACAGATATTATTTGCATACCATTTTCTTCACACGCGTTTACTAAACATCTCCCTGCATTATCAGTAAACCCTGTTTTAACTCCAACACAGTTTTCATCACTAAATAATAATTTATTTTTATTTTTTAAATATCTTTTTTCATGTGTGTTCGTTTCAGGAATTGTTGCATACTTTGTTAAAGAAATATCCCTAAACACATCATTTTTTAATGCGTATGATGTTATGATAGATAAATCATATGCTGTTGTGTAGTGTCCATCAGCGTCTAAGCCATGAGGATTAATATAATTTGTATTGTTTGCACCTATTTTTTTAACAAATTTATTCATATTATCAACAAAACTATCATAACCACCAAAGTGTTCTGCTAAGGCAACTGAACAATCATTTCCACTCGCAAGAATTAAGCCTAATAAAAGATCCTTAATTGAAATTTCTTCATTTTTACTTAAATATATACTTGTTCCCTCAATACCAACCGCCTTATCGCTAACAACAATTCTTTCATTTAAATCATCACACATTTCAATCGCCAAAATTGCCGTTGTAATCTTTGTCACACTCGCCATGGGTAATTCAATATCTTTATTAAATTCATATAAAACAGTGTTCGTGTTGCCTTCCAAAACCACCATTGCTTTTGCTGGGGCAACAATCTGAATTGGTTCATTTGCAAAACAAACAGCATTTGCACAAAATTGAATACCCATAATTAGCAAATACAAAAATATTAATGATTTTATATAAAAACTTTTATACTTCATCATTACTCAACCTCTTTCTTTTCCAATATTTTAGCTAGAGACTTTGAAACAAGATTTATAATATCTTGATTTATCGATGTCTCTTGGTTGCAATTAATATACTGAACATTTTTACCCATAACACACAACATACCTATTGGTGTAATGTTAAAACCTGTTCCATTGCCTCCACTAAACGGAATTTCATTTTTTTTATTTTTGTTATTAATATTAACTTGTGCACCACCAGTTAAGCAACCCACACTCAGTTTTAAAAAAGGTATAACAAATCCATCATCACCAATCTTTATCACTTCACCAGTTGAAATATTAGAATTTAACACATTTTTCAAGTTTAACAACGTGTTTTCAACTATAGAATTAAGATTTTTTTCAGAGTTTAGATCATTTTCCATATAAAAATCTCCTTCTAAATGATGCTTTAACAAAAGCTAAAACAATATCAAGTAATGAAATAAAAAATTTAATCTTAAATTTAAAATTAAGTTTTTCATTTAAAAAATCAATTGTAT
>JAZUCB010000083.1:0-4126 GCA_045638985.1 Clostridia bacterium | reverse complement strand
TGCTAATAGTTCTGCAAGAATAACTGCAGGATCATATATTGGCGGATTTATTGGTAAAATTAATAATGGATCTGCTGATATAAATGGGAATAGCCCTAATACAACAGTAGAGACTGGTGAAAATGTTGGCGGATATGTTGGAGAGTTAAGCAGTTTTGAAAATTTAACAATTTCAGGAACCAACAATATGATTGTGAATTCAGATGTTGCGAATTCGTGTGCAGGTGGAATTCTTGGAAGGATGAGTGCATCTACTAAATTAATTATAGGAACTTCAGGAGTTTCTAATATTAAGAATATTTCAGCTATAAATTCTGCTGGAGGAATAGTTGGAAAAGTTCTGGGTGGAGAAATAACAATAAATGGAATTATTAGTAATTCAGGAAGTATAACAGCAACAAGTTATGCTGGAGGAATTTTTGGTTATACACAGATAGATATTTCTAACTCAAATAATTCATCAAACACTAAAAAGTCTGTAACAAATAGTGGAAATGTTACTAGTGATAATTATGCAGGTGGTTTTATTGGTTGTGTAGTTGAGGGGGCGATTACACTACAGGGTACTTCTTCTATTAGCGTAACATCAAGTGGAACAATTAGTGGTAAATATGTAGGTGGATTTATTGGATGTGCTAACGATGCTGTAACATTATCAAATGCTTCAAACACTGATTCTGTTGGAACAGAAGATTCTCTTTATGCAGGTGGTATAATAGGCCATGTGAATGCAAGTGGAAAAATAATTACCATTAATGATGGCAGTTCAAATTCTGGTGACGTGGAATCAGACATATCTAATAATAGTTCTTGTTCAGGAGGAACTATTGGTTGGATTCAGGCAGGAACTATAAATATTGCTGGTTCATCAGCAACATCGAAAATAACTCAAAGTGGAACCATTTCAGGTTATTATGCAGGTGGTTTTGTTGGATATATTAGTAGTTCAAGTGTGCTTAATAGTTTCACATATGTTTCGAATGCTGGTACAGTAACAGGTGCTAATGATTCAGGTGGAATAATAGGCTATTTGGGTGTTGGTTTGACTTTGTCTAATGTTCATAATTCGGGATCTGTCACAGGCTCTTCTGGAGGAGCTTCAGCTGGTGGATTGATTGGCATCGTCATCGTTACTGCAGGAACTGTAACAATTAACAATACTTGTTCAACTTCTTCAGCAAGTGTTATTAAGTCAACGGAAAACTCAGGCGGATTTATTGGTTATGCTAATGGCGGAACGGTAAATATTACAATTTCGGAAAATAATAATAAAGCCTCAATACAATCTGGAATAAATATTGGTGGAATAGTAGGTAAAGTAAAAAATGCAGGTGTAACAATTAATGCAATTAGTAACGCAACAATTACTACTGGAGTTGGTAGAGAAGTTGGTGGTTTTGTTGGTTATATGACAGTGGATGATGGAAAAACAACATCGTTAACGGTTAAAGGAACAAATAAAACAGCAGTTGCTGTTAATGCAAGCACATATACAGAGGCTCATGCTGGAGGAATTGTTGGTTTTGCAGAAAAAGGAAGTTTAACTATTAATGGAACATTTACGAATGATGATTCAATAACTGGAGCAAGTTCTGCAGGGGGATTAGTTGGAAGTTTAATGGAGTTGGCTAAGTTAGAATTTGCTTTGGGAACAGGTGATAAAGTATCTAATAGTAAAGCTATAACAGCAAACACTTACGCAGGTGGATTGATTGGTTACTTGAAAGGTTCTATTTCGATAAACAATGTAAGTAACTCTGGTTCGGTTACAGCAACTAGTTCTTCAAATTCAACATATGCCGGAGGAATTGTTGGTCATATTGAACGTTCATCAGGATCTACTGTTGCAATTTCTGGTGTTACTAATACTGGAAATATTATTTCAAGAAGTAATTCAACAGATGCTTTTCAAGCATTTGCTGGTGGTTTGATTTCTTATGTAAATTATGGAATAGGTTTTACAATAACAGATGTATCACAAAATTCAGGTATAACTTGTATAAGTATGAATGGTGGAAGTAGCAATGTTTTTGCTGGAGGACTATTTGGGTATATAATGAACACACAAATAGACTTAAAGGAAACAGCATCAAATAAAAACAATATTAGTGGAACAATCTCTGGGTATTCTCCTTATAGGATTTATTTGGGTATTCATTGGGCATTTATGGATACAAATAACTCATTTAAAGAATCCAGTACAAGTCCACAGTTATATTCATATTTTAAGGGTAGTAATACCACAACAGTAGGAACTTTAACATTTAATAATACATATATAGATTTGGCTGGAACCGTGAATATCCCTTCTTATACCAGATTTATTGGAGCAAGATATATTGATAACAGTAAAACAAGAAGGTTGGATCATAGGACAGGAAGTGTTAATATATCTTATTCAGCTATAGATGGATATTCTACAACTTGTGAAAATGTATCGATAGATAATTTTTATAGTTGGGGGGATCAAGCAGAATAATAGTTTTTGTAGCAAATAAAAAACCTAATAGCTTAGGTGCAAAACTTAAGCTATAGGTTTTTTTTGTTTATTAAATAAAATTAAAATGTTTAGAGTTAAAAGATTGTTTTATTTAAGTAAGTTAAAAATTAAGTAGGGTTTAAAGTAAGTTTTTTAATTAACTAATAAGTGCGTTTGTTGAAAAAAAAATGATGTATAAACATACAAGAATGTGAATAAAGATAATAAACATTGTACCAACATGTATAAATACAACAAATTATGAATAAATATAAAATTGTTTAATAATTGCAAACTTGCAGGCAAAATCGTAGTTAAAATAATTAGTAGTCTAAATCACTTTATGCATAAGCATTTATATATAAGCATTTGAACTTAGATTAATAAAAAAAAATAAAACTTTTTTAAAAAAAGTGTTGACTAAAAGTTGGAGAATGTGTTAGAATGCATTAATATGTGATATTTTGGGGGCGTTTTGCCCCTTAAATGCTTTGCAATGTTATTTTAGAGTTAAAAAAGTGGTTAAAATGCTTGATAGTTAGTGCGTTTTTAAGCGATTTTAATTCTTACACACAATTTAATATCATAGATCTTTAAATTTTTAATTAAAGGAGAGTATGCTTAATGCTTGATACGCAAAATATTAGAAAAGTGAAATATGGAAATAACGTTCGATACTCATTTAATAAAGTTAAAGAAGTTGAACCACCATATTTATTAGAGGTGCAAAAAAACTCTTACAAAAAATTTATTGAAGAAGGAATTGGTGAGGTTTTAAAAGAATTTTCACCTATTCAAGATTATAGCGGAAAGGCAGAAGTTTATTTCTTAGACTACACTCTTGAAGACAAACCAAAACTAACCAAAGCTGAAACCAAAAGAAAGGGTGGCCACTACACCGTTGCTTTAAAGGTTAAAGTTCGCTTAGTTATTAAAGAAACAGGTGAAATGGTTGAGTCGGAAGTGTTCTTGGGAGATGTTCCTTATATGACTAATCAAGGAACTTTCATCTTCAACGGAATCGAAAGAGTTGTTGTTTCTCAAATTGTTAGAAGTCCAAGTGTTTATTATTCTAAGCATATTGATAAAACTGGTAGAGAATTATTTGCTTGTGCGCTAAATCCTAAGCGTGGTAGTTGGCTTGAGATTGAGCAAAGAGATAAAGATCCTAACCAATTAAAAGTTTATTTGGATAAAGGTGGAAAAATTTCTTTAGGCATTTTCTTAAAATGTTTTGGATTAACAAAAGAAGAAATCCTAGACGTTTTTGGAAACAACGAAATCATGAAAGCCACTCTTGATAAAGATGCCTACGAAACTCAACACGATGCCTTAGTTGAATTGAGTAAGAAAACTCGTCCGAGCGAAATTCCAAGTGCTGAAGCCACAAAGCAATATATTTTCTCTCAATTCTTCTCAAATCAATTCTATAACTTAGGTGATGTTGGTAGATATAAAGTAGATAAAAAATTATCTTTAGCAACCAGATTAACAGGATTAACTGCTGCTGAGGATATTAAAGATAAAAAAGATGTTTTAGTTAAAGCTGGCGAAGTTATAACAAAAGAGCAAGCATATAGAATCCAACATTCAGGAATCAATTCTGCTTGGGTTATGATTGATGGCAAAAAACACAAATTATATGGT
>JAZUCB010000082.1:0-7560 GCA_045638985.1 Clostridia bacterium | reverse complement strand
AACATTTGATGATGTTGTGGGATTAATAAAATATATTAAAACCAAAGTTTTTGAAAAATATTCTATTGATTTAGAAGTTGAAATTAAAGTTTTAGGAGAAGAAGATGATTTTTGGAGATTACCATGTTCATAGTAAATTTTCTAAAGATGGCAAAAGCACCATTGAAGAAAATGTTCAAGTTGCGCTAAAAAAAGGGTTGAAGCAAATTGCATCAACTGAGCATGCTTTTTGCCATCCATATGGAATCAAAAAGAAACATTTAAAATTAATTAGAGAAGAAATTAATCAGGTTAATCAAAAATATCCTGTTAGGGTGTTGTTTGGATTAGAGGCAAATTTAATTTCTAGCAAAGGTGAAATTGATGTTCCTCTTGATGTTCAAAACCAATTGGACATGCTTGTTTTGGGTTTCCATAAAGGTTGCAGACTTTTATGGAAAAAGCCATTTGTTAGTTTTTTCAAACATTTTGGTTTATTTGGAACGTCTAAAAAACGCGTTGAAAAAAACACACAAGCATATATAAATGCAATTAAAAATAACAATGTGAATATTTTGGCTCATTTGAATTGTGGGTGCAAGGTTAACGTTGCAGAAGTTGGAAAGGTTGCTAAAGAAAACAATGTTTATATTGAGTTGAATGGCAAGCAAAATCGTTTAACAAGAGATGAAATTAAAGCATTGGTTGATTTAAAATGTATGTTTATTGTTGATTCAGATGCGCATTCTGCTGAAAGGGTTGCAGATTGCCATAGAGGAATGAATATTATTGAAAAGAATAACATTCCAACTGAGCTGATTGCTAATATTAATAAATTACCAGTTTTTGTTAAAAGAATTTCAAAATTAAAAGAAAGCGGAGAATAAAATGTCGTTTGCGTCAAATGCTAAAAGTGAAGTTTTAAAAATAGAAATAGAAAACGATTGTTGTTCTATTGCTTTTTTAAGCGCAATAATAAAATGCTGTGGGCAAATCAACTTTGCTCAAGGCAAAAAGGTTGTTGAGCTTTTAACTGAGCAAAAAGATTTGTTAGATAAAGTTAGTGCAATTGTTGGGCAATATTATGGAAAAACTCCAACTATTGAAAAAGTGGAAGATTTTAATGCGAGCAAAAGTGATAGGTTTAGATTAATATTTCCATCAGAAATAACTGAAATGTTACTTGTGGACCTTGGAATTGTTAAGGTTGAAAATGGCGATATGGTTATTAATAATGGAATAAGCGAGTTTATTATTGCAGATGAATGTTGCAAAAAAGCATATGTTATGGGAGCTTTTGTTAGCTGTTCAACTAGCAATATTGTTATTCGTGATTTTGATAAAAGAAAAAAGAATAATAGTGGTTACCACTTAGAATTTATTTTCAATTTTGATGCTTTAGCAGAAGATTTTATTCAATTATTAAAGCATTTTAATATAAATGCCAAAACAACTTTAAGAAAAGGAGTTAGGTTGGTTTATATTAAAGATTACCAGCAAATTTGCGACACTTTAGCATTGGTTGGTGCTCATAAATCTGTTTTAGATTTGCAGAATGAGGCTGTTATTAGAGATTTAAGAAATAACGTTAATAGGCAAACAAACTGCTTAAATGCCAATATGACAAAAACCATTAATGCAAGTGTTAAGCAATTAAACGCAATTAAAATTATTCAAGAAAATGTTGGGATTGAATCGTTAGATGAAACCTTAGCAGAGCTTTGTTGCATAAGGCTTGCAAATCCTGATGAAAGCTTAGACACATTAACAAAACTATGCTCAAAACCAGTAACAAAAAGTGGTTTGAATCATAGATTTGAAAAAATAATTGCAATTGCAAATAAAATTCAAAAAGATAATTTAAAAATTCAAACTTGGTAAAATAAAAGATTAGGAGAAAAAATGGGCGACTTTGTTCATCTTCACGTTCACACTGAATATAGCTTGTTAGATGGAATTGCAAGAATTGAAAAGCTTGTTAAAGAATGTAAGGCAAAAAAGATGCCAGCAGTTGCAATAACCGACCATGGAAATATGTATGGTGCAGTTGCATTATTTGATGCTTGCAAGGATATTAATAAAAAAAGTGAAGATTATAAATTAAAACCAATAATAGGAACTGAGTTTTATGTTGTTGATGATTTAAACGTTAAAACCGGAAAAAGTAAAAACAACCACTTAGTGTTGTTGGCTAAAAATAAAGAGGGTTATCATAATTTATGTAAGTTAAACACAATTGCTTTCAGAGATGGGTTTTACTATAAACCAAGAATCGATCATAAAGCAATTGAAAAACATAGTGAAGGCTTAATTTGTTTAAGCGCATGTTTGGCAAGTGAAATTCAGCAATTAATTTTGCAAAGACAATATGATGAAGCTGAAGAAACAATTTTATGGTATAAAAACTTATTCAAAGATGACTATTATATTGAACTTCAAAACCACTTTTTAGAAGAGCAAATTGAAGTTAATGTTAAGTTAAAAGAGTTCGCAAAAAAACATAATATTAAAACTGTTGCAACAAATGACGTGCATTATATCAACCGAGAAGATGCTGAAGTGCAAGACGTTTTGATGTGTGTTCAAATGGGTAAAACGGTTAACGATCCAAATAGATTAAAGTTTCCAAATGATGAATTTTATTTGAAAAGTTATGAAGAAATGGCAGAAATTTTCCCCAACGATTTAGATGCGTTGGATACCACCGTTGAAATTGCTAATAAATGTAATTTTTCATTTGATGAAGAGAATATTGATAAAAATATGTATCGTTTCCCACCATATGTTCCACCAGATAATAAATCAAATGAAGAATATTTAAGAGAATTAACTTATAAAGGTTTAGAAAGAAGATATGGCGAAATAACCCAAGAAATAAGAGATAGGGCAGAAACTGAGTTGGGCGTTATTGTTAAGCAAGGTTTCTCTCAATATTTCTTAACGGTTTGGGATTATATTAATGCTGCAAAAACAATGGGAGTTCCTGTTGGGCCAGGAAGAGGAAGTGGTGCAGGAAGCGTTGTTGCTTATGCCATAGGAATTACAAATATTGATCCGTTTAAATTTGATTTGCTTTTCGAAAGATTCTTGCACACAGAAAGAGTTACCGCACCCGATTTCGACGTAGACTTTTCCGATGATAGAAGGCAAGATGTTATTGATTACGTTAGAGATAAATATGGTGCCGATAAAGTTGTTAAAATTGTAACATTCGGAACGATGGCAGCAAAAAATGCGATTAAAGACGTTGGTAGAGTTTTAGGCGTGCCATATAGTGAACTAGATAAAGTTACTAAAAGCATTCCAAACATTTCTGCAAAACATCACGATGTTATAAAAAAGAGTTTTGGTTTTTATGAAGCAAAAGAGGGTGACAAGGATTTTGGTGTTGATTACGCTGTTCCAGATCTTGTTGATATGTATAATCAAAACCCGGATATTAAAAAAGTTGTTGATATTGCAATAAAGTTGGAAGGCGCACCAAGGCAGTGTTCAACCCATGCGTGTGGAGTTGTTATTGCATGTGGAGATTTGTTTGAATTTATGCCTCTAAGCCGAAATGGCGATGATTTAACCACTCAATATAGTATGACTGATATTGAAAGATTAGGCCACTTAAAAATGGACTTTTTGGGTCTTCGAAACTTAAACGATATTCAAAAATGTTTGCAATACGTTAAAGAAAATCATGGCGTTGAAATTGATTTTGAAAAATCTAATTTTGATGATCCTGAAGTTTATAAGATGATTTCAACAGGAAACACAAAAGCAATATTCCAAATAGAAAGTGCGGGATTCCAGAAGTTCATGAGAGAACTTCAACCAACCGGCATAGAAGATATTGTTGCGGGCGTGTCGCTATTCAGACCAGGCCCAATGGATTCAATTCCTAGATATGTTCATAATAAACACAACCCTCAAGATGTAACGTTCGATCACCCAATATTAGAGCCAATTCTAAACGTAACATATGGCTGTATTGTGTATCAAGAGCAAGTTATGAGAATCGTTCAAGATATGGCTGGTTACACTCTAGGACAAGCCGATATGGTTCGAAGAATGATGGGTAAGAAAAAACTTGAGGCCATGCAAAAAGAAAAAGCTGTGTTTTTATTTGGTAAACCTGCTGAAAATGGAAAGCCAGCAATTGATGGCGCAATAAAAAGAGGTGTTAAGCAAGAAGTTGCTGAGAAAATTTGGGGAGAGATGGAAAGTTTTGCGTCTTATGCGTTCAATAAATCTCACGCGGCAGCTTATTCAATTGTAACTTATGAAACTGCATATTTGAAAACGTATTACGAACCTGAGTTTTTAACTAGCGTTTTGAATAACAGAATAACAAACTCAGAAGAATTGAAAAACTATGTTACATATGCAAAAGCAGAAGGAATTGAAGTTTTGCCACCAGATATAAATCAAAGCCAAACTTATTTTAGCGTTAAAGATAATAAAATCAGATTTGGTTTGGCTGGATTAAAAAATGTTGGGGTTTTGGTTATTGATGAAATTATTAAAGAAAGAAACCAAAACGGACCATATAAAAATTTGCAAGATTTTATTAGTAGATCAGATGGAATGAGTATTAATAAAAGATGCATTGAAAGTATGATTTTAAGTGGTGCATTTGATTGCTTTGGGGTTAAGAGATCTCAAATGATGAATGCTTATCCTCAAATAATTGAAATGGTTTTAAAAGATAGAAAATCACGAGCAACTGGGCAAATTGGTTTGTTTGATGAGCTTTTAAAAACAGATGAAGTTAATGAAGTTAAGTATCCAAATATTGCTGAATATGATGATAACACTAAGCTTAAATTAGAAAAAGAAGTTGTTGGTGTTTATATTTCAGGGCACCCACTAAATAGGTATGCAAGTGAGTTTAAAAGTTTTAGTTTAACTGCCGATATGTTGTCTAAATCAGAAGATGAAGTGGAATCAACCTCTGAAAACCCAGATGAAGTTGGAGAAGAACTAAATGAAAACTTGAAAGATGGAATGGAAATAACTTGCGGAGGAATTATAACTGAAATAAAATCGCTTTACACTAAGCGAGATAATAAAGAAATGGCTTTTGTTAAAATTGAAGACCTTTATGGAACAATTGAACTTATGATATTCCCAAAGGTTTATGCGCAAGTTAAACCGCAATTAAAATTAGATTCTATTGTTAGAGTTCATGGAAAATTAAGCATAAGAACAGGTGAAAGTCCTATTGTTTTATGTGATAATATTGCACCATGGCAAGATTATTCAGAACTAAGCAAAAAACAAGCAGTTAAAGTGGTTGAAGAACCAAAGAAAACTTTATATTTGATGTTTGATTTAACAGATTCAGATACTTATAGCAATGTTGTTGAAATTTTAAAAGCTTATCCGGGTAAAGCAAATGTTGTTTTAAAATGCGAAAAAGAAGGAAAAGTTTATAAGCTTCATTTAAATGTTGATGTTGAAAGTAATTTGAAAAAAGAATTGATGTGTTTTGTTAAACCAGAATATATTGTTGTTAAATAAGGAGAAATTAATGGAAAGAATTGCAATATTGTGCAGTGGTGGCGATTGTCAAGGAATGAACACTTGCATCAAAGCATTTGTTAACACTTGCACGGCGAGAGGAATAACTCCAATTGGGGTTTTAAAAGGTTATCAAGGCTTGATAGATGATTCATTTATTTTCTTAACCAACGAAATGGTTGAAAATATTGATGGAATTGGAGGAACAATTCTAAAAGTTAGTAGAAGCGATGAATTTAGAACGCCAATTGGGCTTGATAAAGCCGTTAGAAACTTGAATAAGAATAAAATTGATGGATTAGTTATAATTGGGGGAAATGGCTCGTTTAACGGTGCTGTAAACCTTGTTTTAAAGGGTATAAATGTTGTTGCCATTCCAGGAACAATTGATAATGATTTATTTTATTCAGAAAAGAGTTTGGGTTTCGACACTGCTGTTAATAATTCTGTTAAAGCAATTGATGATATAATGCAAAGCGTGGCATCAAATGATAGAGGCTTTGTTATTGAAGTCATGGGTAGAAATTGCGGAGATATTGCTTTACACACTGCAATTGGTGTTGGTGCTCATTCGCTAGCTTGCGCTGAGTTAAATTCAACATTAAAAGATATCGTTGCTGATATTAGGCATTGCATGAAAAATGGTGTAACTAGTCCTATTGTTGTTATTAGTGAAAATTGTGATTTTAGCATTAAAGATGTTGAAAAAGCATTAAATAATAACTTGAAAATAGAAACAAGAAGCACTGCACTTGGTTATATTCAAAGAGGAGGTTCGCCTAGCATTTGCGATAGAATGCTTGCAATAAGATTTGCAATAACTGCTGTTAAATCTTTGCTAGAAGGCAAGGTTGGAATTGCTTTAGGTTTGAAAAATAACGAGGTTGAAACATTCGATTTAATAGAAGCTGTTAAAGTTGAGCAAGAATTTGATAGGGAATTATATAGGCAACTTCGCGAATTGCATAACATTTAATTGGTGTAAATAAAGATATTTAAAAATAAAAAAACTCCACAAATTTATATGGAGTTTTTTTTAATTATTAAGTGTTAAAAGTTAATTATCTTTATAAGAATTTTGGTTATTATG
Organism: Clostridia bacterium; assembly: GCA_045638985.1. Taxonomy (GTDB): domain Bacteria; phylum Bacillota; class Clostridia; order Christensenellales; family UBA1242; genus UBA11490. The sequence goes on along the minus strand of JAZUCB010000082.1, from coordinate 980 downwards.
GTTTCTGCCATAGTTTAAATCTTTGCCAGCTTCAAGATTTCTTGAATGGTTGGCGTGATTTTCGTGATGAGTTGAATAATCGTTTTTAAAATATTCGTTAGAAGCTTCCATGTGCATATTATGCTCAGAAGGGTGGTGGTCTTTTGAAGCTTCCATAGCTTTAACTGGGGAAGTATCATTTTTCTGACTTTTCTTCTTCATAAATTTTTCTTTAATTTTACTCAAATTAAAAACAATTTTACCTTTGTTTTTAATTAACATTGAAAGCACTATGAAAGCTGAAACTCCAACGGCAACATATATAATTCTGCTGAAAATGCTTGCCTGAGAGCCGAAAAGCCCTGCAACAAAGTCAAATTGCAATAACCCAATGCAAAACCAGTTTAATGCGCCAATAATCAACACTATAAAAGAAAAAATTCCTAACATATTTCACCTCTTTAATATGATTATTTGCATATTAAAATTTTTTATACTTCAAGGTTTTATTATGCTAGGAGATATTTTGTATTTTATGACTAATTTTAAATTAAATATGTTAAATCTTTGCATTTTCAACAACGAGTTTGTCGAAGTTGATCTTTTCAACGAAGTCGTCTGGTTTATAAATACAATGGTTAAACATTATATAGTTTTTAATATGATTAACAAGCGTAATTGGGTTTGGGATATCAAAAGAATAACAAATTTGCTCAATATAAGTTTCGAATTTGCCAATTTCAAAGTCGCCATCAAATTCAAACATTTCGTCTTTAATTCTTCTATTATTTTTAACAATATGTGCGCAAATTTTAATCATATTAATTCCTTTTGATTTAAAAATAAACATATTTTTTGTGTTTTAATTATAATATATATGTGTTAAACACTGGTAATTAAACATCAAAACACATTAACTAATATATCATTTCTAACTTAATTAGTGAATTAAAAATATTAGTTTTTTTATAAAAAAATTAATAACAATTATTTTAAATTAT
>JAZUCB010000081.1:0-2673 GCA_045638985.1 Clostridia bacterium | reverse complement strand
ATCTACAATATTAAGTGTGTTATCCTCATCATCTTTTAGGTTTTTTCTCTGTATAAAATTTATACAACCTTTTAATGTTTTGTACTCTGCTATATATTTTGCATTGTATTCTACAAAGTATTTCATATTTCTTTTTGTTTTAACTGTTACAAATATAGTAATTTATTTTTAATAATGTATTAAGGAGGGAGATTTTATTTTTTTATTATCCCCCTCCTATTAGGGTTAGTTATTAAATCTATTACAAACCTCTGTTCTTACTGCCATATATAGATTTTGAAATTTGGGTGTTAGTTGTTCTATATCTTCACACTTAATATCCTCTACCTTGCAAATATCAATTATTACTGCACTCCATACATTAAAACCTAACCCTATTAAATATGCACCAAATATGTTTTCCTTTGTTAATTGGTTTTTGAATATTCTATTTAGGTTGTTTTTCTTATTCTCAAAATCTGCCCTGTGCCATTTGATGTAATCCTCAAAATAATCTGCAACCTTTACAATGTTTTTCATAGTCATATTAGATTAGGTTTAATTTCTTTAATAGGTTATCTATTTCCTCTGTTTCAACATCTATTCTGCCCAAATCTGTTTTCTCATCTGCTATATACAAGATAATCGCCTTTGCAATGTTAATTTCTTTTCTTGCTTGTTCTGGTGAATAGTTTAACCAACTGTCTGCATCGCTCAAATGTGAGAGAATTGCATTTAATAAATTTACATTTTTCATAGTTGTTTTATTTTTTAATTGTTTTGCTACTGCAAAGGTAATTATTATTTTTAATAAAACAAATAAAATAGAGAATTATTTTATAAATAACTCTCTATTATTTTCTATAACAATAGTATTTTTTTTAGTGGGTATTGTGGGTATCGCTCCCATTTATATTGTCATTCAATCAATACCCCCATTTAGAGTGTCATAATAGGTTTTGTTTTAACTTATTGATGTTGCAGTTGATTGTTGTGATTTATTCCACCACTTTTCCCAGAGCAGTTCAACATTCATTTGCCCATTCCAATATTTGTTCATATAGTAGTTTACAAATTTTTTCAACTGTGTTTCATTCTCATCTGTTCTATTATCCAATAAAAACTGTTTTAGTTTTTGTTCATTAGTTTTTTTTGAGGTTGCTGCACTTGCCTTTTGTGCTGCATCTATTGTGGCATTTACCGCCTCCTGTATAGGGTGTTGTTTAGTCTGTTGTGTGCTATCCATATCCCACCTAAAAACCTCCTTATTAAATCTATTAGCAACCACAATGTGTTTTATTTTCCTTGTGTCTGTGTAGTCTATTTCTGTTACCTTATAACCACTATAACCAAAATTATCCTTTGGAACAGTGATTGTTGGTGCAGTGTAAAGTTCCCTAGCAAAACCCCACTTAACAGCACACCTCTTAAATATATCACTTGCCTCACCTTTATCCTCTGCAATGTTGGACTTTTCCCCACAATCAGATTTAGTAACCCATTGCTGTTTGGTATCATCATAAATTGACAATTCACCGTATATTTGATTATTAACGGTGGTGTATTTCATTTGCCAATTAAACTGCCCAACTGTATCATCTAAACTATCCATTGCAGTTCTTGCGTTTTGGTACAGTAATAGTTTTACATTGTTTTCATCATTCTTGTTAAATGCAGGGCGCAATTCAATATCTTCTGCCCTCAATAATCTCCAATTTATTCTATCCATCATTTTGTTTATTATTTAGTTATTATTAAAATGGTAACTCATCACCCTCATTGTTTTTGTTCCAGTTCAATTTAATCCTATAATATGGCAATGTTATTATATAGATTAGTTCTATTAGTATAAATTTGAACAGTGAGGTTTTTATTAGTTGTCTTATTATCCAATCCCTAATGTTGTGTAGTTTTTGCAGTTCGGGGGTTGTCAAATATTCATCACTCTCAAATTTTCTATCTATGTATTTGAGTTCATCAATCAATTCTCTATATCTCTCCATATTCTATTTATTTTAATTAAATTATTTGTTTAATATGTTCCTCTGTTAATTGGTATGGTGATACATCAATATATGTAAATGTATTATCATTATTAACCTTTACTGCATCAATGCCATCATCATCAAAATCCTCCATATAAACAAAATAGTTTTTATATTGCTGTGTTGTGCCAGGTGCCTTAATGCAGTTTTTTATTGCACCGAACAAATTACTGTTTTTATCTACATCTTCAACAACCAAAACCTCATAATAATCCCCACAATCGTTTACTGCCTTATCTCCTAAATGGGTTTTATTTACAATATTATAGACGATACCCTCATAGATAAATTCATTGATTTTTCCAATTTTGTTTTGGGGTTCTATAACCATTATTGTTTCATATTCCTTTACTCCAATAAAAACCTCATCACCTTTATTATCCTTACTAATGAATAATGCACCATCTGTTGAGAGGTTAATGTAATTTTCTGTGAGGTTTTTGATGGTTTCCTCTGTAACCTTGTTAATTTTAATTTTCTCCATAATTTTATTATTTATTTAATAATTTTTATTTTCAAACCACATCAATCTATGTTTACAGAGTTCTGCAAGTTTTAATGCCTCCATACTTACCCAGCAATTGCAATTTCTCCAACCTTTTCCTAACCATTTGGTTGCCACTCTTTTTAGAGTAGTGTAACCATAGTT
>JAZUCB010000080.1:0-2745 GCA_045638985.1 Clostridia bacterium | reverse complement strand
AATTATTTTAAATCATATTACTCAATTAATTCAGCTATGTTGTTTGAAAATATTACTCCAGCAAGCTTTAATTTAGATGGATACGATTATAATGCTGGTGGAAATTATAAATATGTTATTTTAGAAAATAAAAATTATAGTGCAAATGTTAAGAATTGTATGTTTATCACTGAAAGTGATTTTGCTGAGGCAGATATAAATTCAGTTTCTAAACAAGGAATTGCATATAGCTTGAATGAAAGATATGAAATTGTTAGCAATTCAGCGATTTCAGAAATAGAAAATTTATTCTCAGGAATAGTTGAAAAAGACAGGGAAGATTATGCAAACTTCTTCTATGAAATTATGCAAGATGGAAGTTTGAAAAACTTAATTGCAGAAAATCACGAAAAAACTATATTTGAGTTAATAAGAAAACAAAAGAAATTAAATGGAATAGATTGCGATTATTCTGCTATTAGTGGATTAAGCGAAGGTAACACAAAATTAAAGATTCGTGTTCAATATTTCTATGATGAAAATGGAAAGGTTAAAGCTTACTATGATGTTTATGATAGTGATAATCAATTAAATTCAGATGGCATAAATGATTTATATGAATCAAAAAATTATGAAATTTCTGATGGATATGTTTATAGTGGTCAAAACAGATTTAAGTTGCACCAAGTTGAATATGATTTCACTTTAGTTGTTAAGCAAAATTCAACATATGATCACCCAACTCCAATTTACACTCAAGCTGATTTTGAGAATATGAGTGCTGGCGAAGATTATATTATGATGAATAATATATCTTTAGAAAACTATAAACCATATGAAGCAACATTCTCATCACTAGATGGAAATGGATATATTTTAAAAATTTCTAATTATGACTTTAGTGATTTAAAAAATGAAGCTGAAGACGTGGTTAATGCTGGTATTTTCACAAAAGTTTCTGAAACAACAATAATTAAAAATATGATTATTGATGTTACAGATTTATTAGTTGAAAAACTTGATGTTGATAGCGTTAGAAATTCTATTAGTTCAAAAACAACAACTGAATTAGTTACTGAAGCTGTTAAACTTTCAATTGAAAACCACAAAGTTAATTTGGCGTTTATTCAAAATGTTAATTTTGGAATTTTAGCAGGTGAAAACAATGGATCATTAACAAATATTAAAATTGTTAACACTGGAAATGCTGATAAATACTTACACGTGTTAACAAGCTATGGTAAGTTTGATAATATTGATTGCAATGCAAATATTGGTGGCATAGCAGGTGTTAATAACGGAGCAATAACAAACTCAGCAATGGGTGTGTTATATGACGGAAATGCTATTGTTTGGGAAATTGAGGGTGATTCGAAAGTTGGTAAAGGTGAAATTAATGAATCTCTTGCCGTTAAAACATTCACTTTAGCAGGTGGAAAAAATATTGCAAGCATGGTTGCAATAAATAACGGGGCAATTAGTTCAAGCTTTGTTAAAGGCGTTGGAATATATAATGCTAACGATATTGAAACAGAAGCAGGAATAAGTAAAACTGCAGGTTTTGTTGTTGAAAATGGTCAAAATGGAAGAATTATTAACTCTTCAATTGAAAGTGATGTGGTTAATAATTATAGAGCAGATAAAGACGGTGTTGAAGTATACACCGTTGGTAATGCAAGCGGATTTGTGTTTGAAAACAAAGGAGAAATTAAAAACGCTTACTCATTAATTAGCCTTAATGCTCCAGCAAGAGACACTGCCGGATTTGTGTTTATAAATGATGGTAAAATTAAGAATGTTTACACAACAACTATTGACGAAACAGTTAATGTTGGATCTTCTTATAGTCATTATGCATTTGCTAAAGAGTTAGGTGAAAACTCAATAATTGAAAATTCATTTTATATGGTTTTAACCAGCGATGTTAAAGAAGATTATGTTAACAACACAGATGCTATGGAAATTCTTGTTGACTTATCTCAAGGGTTAACAGAATCATTGATGAATAATCAAAGCACATTTGTTGACTTTGGATTCTCAACTGGAGATGTAAATGATGCTAACTGGATTATGGATAATGAAGAATATCGTCCTGTGCTAGTGTCTTCAACTGAAACTTCGTTAACATTCTCTCATAGGTCAATTGTTAGTGTTGAAGAGAAATCAAATCAAAATAGAACAGAAATTAATGATGGTAACATTGAATTATTTATTGGCGAAAGTGTTATTGAAAATTATTCATTCAATTACCAATATTTTGAAGAATATTTCATTGGAAGCAGTAATAATCCATTATTAATAGATTCACCTAGCAGATTTATTAATTATTTAAGTGCTTACACAGATATTTTAGCTATAGATGCAACCAACACTTTGCACGTGTTTGGAATAAAACAAGATGATGGAAATATGGCATATAGCATGAGAGTTATTAATGATTTAGACTTTGCAGTTGTTGATGATAAAAACTATTTGCAAAATGCTATTGAAATTAGTAGCGTTGGCCTAACAAAATCTGTTTTAGTAAGAGAAATTATTTTTGCTGGAACTTTTGATGGTAATGGATTAAGATTTAATAACCTAAACTTAACAGACGTTGCAGCTAATGAAAATTCTAGTTCAAGTTTAAATGTTGAAAATTATGGATTGTTTAGCCAAATTGGTTTAACTGAAAGCCAAAAAACATTATTCAACTTGAAAAATTTAGAAACTCCAATATTTAAAAATATTGAATTAATTGTTAATAAATATAGTAATATTAAAGCA
>JAZUCB010000079.1:0-1204 GCA_045638985.1 Clostridia bacterium | reverse complement strand
TTTAGTTTAGTTTAGTTTAGTTTAGTTTAGTTTGGCTTTTGTAAATGTTATAAAACATTTTGAATGTTGTAAGCCATTGAGTTTTCGCTATTTTGAACATATTCATTAAGAAGAGCGAGTTCGGTTTTTGCGTTATTAATTTCATTTTGTTGAGTGTTTTCTGCTAGGCGAATAAAAGTATCTGAAATGCATTGCAAATCTTTATTATTAAATAAAAAACTAAGAAAATTAATTCTGCTATTCCAATTATTTTGGGCACTTATAACATCGTCATATAAATATGTTATATCGGTTGATTCACTTTCATATTTTTCATTTAAACTAACAATATTGTTTTTTAAATCGCTAATTATATCGTTAACGAAAATTATTTCAATTGTTGCACAAACAAGAAGAAAGATTGTTAAAACCAAAATAAAAATTAGTTTTTTCAAGTTACCATTCTCCTTTGTAGTTAATACTTTTGGTTTTATATGGTCCGTTTTTACCTTGAATATATAATTTTCCGTTGCTTGTTAGTGTTAGAATTAAAAGTTCTTCTAAAGATTTAAAACCTAGCGATTGAATTTCATTATTTATAAATTTGTCATCAATTTTTGCTAATTTTGCATTTTCTAGCACAATTTTTCCTTCAGAAACTATGATTATAGGCAAGCTTGTTTCTTCAATTTGAAGATCAATAGAGTTGGCGTTAATTGGGGTGAAATCGCTTCTTGTTAAAACTGATAAAGATCCATTTGTTTGCATTATTGCATATAAAACTTCTTCTAAAGCAAAATTTCCATTCGTTCTTAGGGCTTCCTGAAGATCATTGAAGTTCATATTACACTTTTTTAAGTTTTTGTAATTTATGCCATTAGGGTCAATTAAAATAATTGGTTTTCCATTTATTATTTTTCTTAAAAAAATAGATTTTCTTTCTAATAAAGACAATAAAAAGTGTAAGCAAACGAGGGTTAATAATGGTATTATTCCATGAACTAAGGGAAGTGCAGTGTCTGACATTGGAACAGTTGCAAGATCGGCAAAAATTAAAGTTATAACTAATTCATAAGGTTGCATTTCTCCAAGTTGGCGTTTGCCCATAACTCGAATAAGAACTAATATTAATATGTATAGAATTAAACTTCTAGTTATTAGTGTGTATGTCATATTAATATTTTTTTAAAATTAATAAATATTATGCAGGTTTTTTCTTTAAAGG
>JAZUCB010000078.1:0-3707 GCA_045638985.1 Clostridia bacterium | reverse complement strand
TTAAAGAAATTCCTGTTGGTGGGTTGAACATAACTTTAAAACCAACATTAACAGTTGTTGATATGTTAACAAATAATAGTGTTATTAGCATTAATGCCCAGGAAATTAATATTAATATTTTACCAAAAATTAGTGTTAATGTTAATGCAGGCTATGGCGCTGTTTTAAAAAACAATGTTTGTGAAATAACTAATTTGACTTCTGCTGGTGGAATATTTGATGAGGAATATTCACTTTCAAATATTTTAGGGTCTCAAGCTTCGGTGATAAATATTTCAAATGCTTATATTACAAAATATAACTTAGATATAACAAAATTGAGTGTGAGTTACTCTGCAGTTGGTGAGGGAATAATTTACTTTGACGATAAATGGGAAATTATTGTTGAACCAAACGCTGTTGGCTATGCAGTGTTGAAAGCTGAAGTTGAATATGATGAAGTGGTTATTAATAGCATTGAATTTAGATTTAAAGTTGGAAAACTTTTAACAACTGATTCTATTAATTTAACTCATAATGAGTTTGATAGAGAGAAGTATGTTGTTGAATGGGAAGATGCTTATTTAAATGTTGGTGAGGAATATGATTTAACCAATTATTTTAAAATTGCTGAAGCATTTGATGGCGATTATAGCATAACTTTTGAAGAAAATTCTGATTTTATGGAAATTGTTGATGGGAAATTAACAATTTCTGAAGAATATGATGGCGAAAGCGTTTATGGAAAAGAATTGATTTTAGCTTTAAAAATTATAAACGCTAGCAGTGGAGAAGTTGCTTCAACTATTGAATTAACATTTAGTGTTTAATTAAAAAAAAGATTAGCTTAAATTTATATGATATTGCATACAAGTTAAGTTAATCTTTTTTGTTTGAGTGGGAGTTTATAAGGTTTAAAAAAATTTAAAATAAGAAATAATATTTTAATTTGTGAATGAGTATAATATCTTTTTATTTTTATTATTAAAAAAGTTGTTTTTAAGTGATGTGATGAAATTAATTCATTTTATTGAGTTTGAAATACTATTTTTAAAAATATTGCTGAAAATGGTTTTGATATTTAAAATGTTTTTGCTATAATAATTGTAATTTTAAAAGGAGATGTTTTATGGAAAAAAGAGTTACTAAGAACATTGGTGATTTATTAGTTCTTTCTAGCAAAAATTTCTTCCAATCTTTTGGTAGATTAATGTTAGGAACAGTTGTATTTTTATTGCCATTCTTCATTTGTGGTGCAATGTGTTTAGTGTTTAGAGCCGTTTGGGCATATATTGCTTTTGCATTAATTGCTCTTGTTTTATACGGCCCAATGCAAGTTGGTTACACAAGATATTGCACAAGTGTTTATGCTGGTGAAAAGCCTTGTGTGCTTGCTATTTTTAAGGCATTTAATATTAAAACCGTTGCTTTCTTAGCATTATTTGGTTGCATGTTAATTTTATTATATGTTTTAGGTTTAATTTTATTAATTTTCCCAGTGTTAGTTGTTATTGCATTCTTCTCTATGACAACATTCTATATTGCAAAATATGATTGCCATTTAGATGCTTTCAAAATGTGTTTTGCTAGAATGAGAAGAAATAGAATCACAATGATGTCTTACAAAGCTGTTTTCTACCTATTATTCTTTATGTTCTTTATTTTAGGTGGATTATCAGCATTTGGCGTTTATGCATTATATGCACATAGTTCAGTGCTAGCAATTGTTTCTGGCGTTTTAGCTGGATTAATTTTATTGTTTGTTTTCTGCGCTTTAGTTGCTTATTATCACACAACAAATGATATGCAATTTGAAGAAATTGAAGTTTATTATGAAAGAAAACAAAAAAGATTAGCTGCTAAAAATGGTGTTGTTGAAGAAGCTCCTGCTCAAGAAGTTAAAGCTGAAGAACCTGCTCAAGAAGAGGTTAAAGAAGTTAAAAAAACAACAAGAACTAGAAAAACAACTACAACAAAATAAGTAATGCGTTTTAAAAAGAGCCGATGGGCTCTTTTTTTATTCGAAAAATAAATTAAGTTATGAAGTTTAGTGAATTTTGAAATTGAGTTTAGTTTTAGAAAGTTGTTTTTAAACCTTTATTTTGATACTTTGTTTTGCGCATATTTATATTTTAAATTTTATTTAATTCTGAGTGGGATTAATTTGGTTTTATTAGTAGTCTAGTTTATTTGAATAATTAGTTAATTAAATTAAAATAATATTTATATGAGAAAACATACCTTTTTATTTGGCGCCGTTTTGCTTTTAGTGGGTGGCGTTTTGGCAAAAGTTTTAGGTGCATTATATAAAATCCCGTTAACGCACATTTTGGGAAGCAATGGTATGGGATTATATTATTTAATTTTCCCAATTTATTCAATTGTTTTGGTTGTTTCAAGTGGAGGGCTTTCGCTTGTTTTAACCCAATTTGTTGCTAAAGAAAATGCTTTAAAAAATAAAATTAATCAAAAACGCTATTTGTTGGTTTCAATAGTTATAAGTTTTGGGTTATCATTAATTTTTTCATTATTGGTTTTGTTTTTTGCCGACTGGATAGCACTAAAACAGGGCAATATTAATGCCAATTGGGGGTATATTGCTATTGCACCTGCAATATTGTGTTCTTCTTTAATAACTGTTTTAAAGGGTTATTATCAAGGCAAACAAAATATGCTGCCATCAACAATAAGTGTTATATTTGAACAAATTTTCAAATTGCTTTTTGGGTTGATTTTATCTAAAAAGTTTTTAAACAATGGATTGCAATTTGGTGTTTTGGGTGCTGTTTTAGGTGTTTCGGTTAGTGAAGGTCTAACTTTAATTTGCGTTATTATAACTTATTTGTTTTCAGAATTAAAAAATAAAAGGTATATTGCTAATAAACAATTTAAAAAAATGCAAATTGTTGGGGTTGTTAAAAATAATAAAACTATTTATGTTAGAAGTGGTTATTTATTTAGATTGAAAGAAACCAAAAACATTTTACCATATTCAAAAATAACAAAAAATTTAATTAAATTATCTGTGTTTGCAACATTAAGTAATTTAGTTATTCCGTTGGCGTCGTTTATTGATAGTTTTTTAATAATTAATATATTAATAAAATCGGGGTTTAGTAGTACGGTTTCAACAAGTTTATATGGACTATCGAATGGGATTGTTGCAAGTTTAATGAGCTTGCCAACAATGGTTATTGCAACGCTTTCAACGGTTATTATTCCTAATCTTTCACATGTTGTTATTGTTGAAGAAAAATTAGTTTTTGAAAAAAAATGTTCGTTTTTTATTAAGTTTAATTGGATTATTTCAATTTTAATGTTTATTTTCTTTATTTTATTTGCAAAAGAAATAATAACAATTTTATTTAATGATGGTTTAACAAATAGAACAGTTAATGAGTTTGAATATGCATATAAATTAGTTTTAATTTCAAGTGTTAGCATAATTTACTATGGATTTTTACAAACATTTATGGCAATATTAAATGCAATTGGTAAGTTTTTTATATCTACTATTGCTTTGTTTATTGGGTTAATTATAAGAACGTTTTTAATGGTTTTATTATTAAATAATAATCAAATAAACGTTTTTGGAAGTGTTATTGCAAATGTTGTTTTCTTACTAATTGCAAGTATTATATGTTTAATATTTATGAAAAAACACATTGATTTGGAATTTGGGTTTTTGAGAAGTGGAGTTTATCCAATAATTTCAGGAGTGGTGGCGT
>JAZUCB010000077.1:0-2110 GCA_045638985.1 Clostridia bacterium | reverse complement strand
ATATGTGTATGGAACTAGCAAGATGCGAAATGTTTGCGCTTTATTTAATTAATAATAAATCAACAATTAGAAAAACAGCGAATTATTTTGGTGTAAGCAAAAGCTTGGTTCATAATGATGTTTCAAAAAAGCTTCCTTTATTAAACAAAACATTATATAAAAAACTAAAAGTTATATTGAATATAAATTTTAATGAAAAGCATATTCGTGGGGGAAGGGCAACACGTGAAAAATTTAAAAAGGCATTAGTTATCTAATGCCTTTTTTTGAATATTATTTTTTATTTGATTCATCGATTTATTTCATTTGTTCTTTAAATTTATTGAACAAGTTATATCTATCTTCATTGATTATTGCGCCAAATATTCTATCTTTCGCAATTGGAACATCTTTTTCAATATTATTTAAAATTTGCTTAACTAATTCTCTTTTTGTGTTTTTATCGGCAGGGCATTTGCTTTTTATAACTGGCAAACTAGCACTTGCTTTTTCAATAAATTTTTCATCAGTTAAAATTAATGGTCTTATAACCGTGATGCCATTTCTATCTAAATAACTTTTAGGAGAAATTGTGCTTAATCTACCCTCATAAAAAAGGCTTAGCAGGAATGTGTGAATAATATCGTCTGATGTGTGGCCCAATGCAAGTTTATTACAATTTAATTCTTTCGCTTTTGAAACAAGTATGCCTCTTCTTAATTTACTGCATAGTGAACATGGATTTTTTTCTTTTCTGATTTCAAACACTGTTTCATAAATGTTTGAAGGAACAATATGATATTCAACATCTATTTCTTTACAAAAATCTTTTAGTGGTTCAAAATCACCTTTGTTAAACATGTCTATTGTTATTCCAACAACCGTAAATTTCTGAGGTGAAAATAAAGAGTAAGTTTTTAATGCCTTTAAAAGAGCTAAACTATCTTTACCTCCTGAAACCCCAACAGCAATTCTATCGCCATCTGATATTAAATTGTAGTCATCGCATGCACGACGCATAAAACTTAGAATTTTTTGCATAATAACTCCGTGATTAGTGTATTGATAAGCATATAATACCATATTTATTTTACTAATTCAACTACTTATATTTGATGTTTTTTTATATAATCAAAACTAAAAAACACAATGTTTTAAAAAGAATTAGATTTTATTGACTATGTTTGTGTTGCTGTGTTATAAATAAGTAATTAATTAAAATGGGTTTATTATGGATAAAAATGAGTTTGAAAAAGATTTAAATAGTTATAGGATTCATGATTTAAGAGATATGGCTAGGGGGTATGGTGTTAAATCTCCAACTAGTTTAACTAAGCAACAAATTATTGATGAGATTGTTGCTATTTTAAATGGTGAAAAAGAACCCTATAAGAATGCTTCAAAAGTGGGTAGGCCACCTATTAATGAAAGCATTTCAAAAATGTATAGTGCAGAGAGGGTTGATTCTGTTTATTTTGATCCTCTATCTGGTTTTGATTTGGTTAAGCAAGAAGATTTTGATGATGTTGTTTTTAATTCACCTTATTACACTGGAGATTCTTATGGGGCTAAGGAAGTTGAGTTAGAAGGAATATATGGAACAGACAATATTTCATATGGAAATATTTACCCAAATTGTTTATCGTTTGAGAACAATATTAAAGTACCATTGTTCACGGCTAAATTAGCAAATTTAAAAGCTGGTGATTGGGTTAAATGTGTTGGAAAAAGAACCATTAATGCAAACTCAATTAACTATGTTGTTTCTCAAGTTCTTGAGGTTAATCATAAAAGCGTTGAGGAAAATCTAAACACTCCAATTTTTGAAGAATTAAAATATTTGCCTTTGGGAAATAAATTAAAATATGATCAAATTAAAATGATTCCTTTTGAAATTAATGCTGGAGGAAGTTATTTATTAAAAGTTGATAATAGAAAAAATATGAAAGAGGCTATTGATGAAATAGTTGATGCATTTAAAGATAATAATGTTTTAGTTATTAATGTTAATGCAAATATGATTTCTGAAGATGTTGTTGGAGAGAGTGTTAGAATTTATAATATTCCTTTTGATTTAGAATATAAAAACGCTATTCATGCCATAAATTTAATAATGAGTAGTGCTAAGAGA
>JAZUCB010000076.1:0-3769 GCA_045638985.1 Clostridia bacterium | reverse complement strand
GGTTTGGGTTACCCTGGTGGCCCTAAGGTTGAAAAGAGTGCGTTAAATGGTGAGGCTAATATCAAGTTTATTAATAAACCAACAAGTGGACATTTTGAATCTTCTTTTAGTTTTAGTGGATTAAAATCGGCAGTAATAAATTATTTGCATAAAAAAGAGCAAAATCATGAAGAAGTTTGCGTGGAAGATGTTTGTGCGTCTTTTCAAAAAGAAGCAGTTGATATTGTTAGTAAAACTTGCATAGATTATTGCGTTAAAAATAAATTAGATAAATTGGTTATGGCTGGTGGAGTTGCTTGCAACAAGGCGTTAAGAAAAGCAATAGAAGAAAGTGGAAAAGAATTTGGTGTTAATATCTTATATCCAACTCCACTTCTTTGCACTGATAATGCAATGATGGTTGGTGCTGAAGCATATAATTTAATTAAAAACGGTGAAGGTTTAAGTGATATTAATTTAAGTGCTGATCCATCGATAAATTTGAAGTATAGTTAATTAAAAAATATAGTTAAAATTTAAAAAGATTAAAATAAAAACACTTATGAATTCAATTAAGTGAACCCAGTAGGGTCTCTTTATTATTTGAGTTTATGGTGTTTTTTGTTTTTGTGTTTGTGCTTGTTTTAAATGTTGGTGAAAGTTTGCAGGTCTTGTTCTAAAAATTCCCAAAATATAATAATTTATTATTATGAAAGTTATTAAATGTTTTAAGTTTAAAAAATGGTTTTGTTTTGCTGTTGTTGGAGTTTTTTTTAGTTTTTTAATTGTTAATTTTTCTGTTAAAGCTAATAATGATTATCTGCCATATAAAATAGTTTTAGATGCTGGGCATGGGGGAAGAGATGATGGTTGCAGTGGGGTTAATGGTGTTAAAGAAAGTGAGGTTAATTTAGCAATAACAAAAAAAGTTAAAAAATTACTAGAGGATTATGGGTTTAAAGTTGTTTTAACAAGAAAAGATGAAAAAGGTTTATATGAAGAAAATGTTGATAATTATAAGTTGAGTGATATGGCTAAAAGACTTGAAATTATTGAGAAAGAGAAACCAAATTTTGTTATTTCTATTCATCAAAATTCATATTCTGATAGTAATCAAAAAGGAGCGCAGACTTTTTATCAAGAGGGTGATGAATTGGGTCAAGCTCTTGCAGAAAAGATGCAAACTCAATTATTTGCTCAGTTGCCAAATGCTAGAAGTAATGCGAATAAAGGCGATTATTATATTCTTAATGAGAGTGAATATCCAGGGATAATTGTTGAATGCGGATATTTAACGAATCCAGAAGAAGAAATGTTATTAAAAACTAGTGAATATCAAACAAAGATTGCTTATGCAATAGTTTGCGGAGTTGTTAAATTTTTTGAAGTAAAATAAAAAAGTGTTGCAAAATTGCAACACTTTTTGAAAGTTTATAAAAATCACATAAAGGGTGAAATTATTTGTAGCAAGCCTGAGAATATTCTAAAAGGTAGGCGATTTCTTTTCATTTTTTCTTTAGTTATTATTGCGCTATTTTCAAAGCAATTATCAAAATCATTTAAAATATTTGTTAAAGCAGGTTTGTTATCGGAATAAACTCCACATTCAAATTGTTGATAAAAACTTCTCAAATCGAAGTTTGCTGTGCCAAGGGTGAACTCTTTTTCGCTTGCAACAATTTTTGAGTGAACAAAACTATTTTTTAAGCAATAAACTTTAACGCCATATTGCATTAATTTTTCTGCATTGTTAATTGAAACAATATAAACCATTTTTTTATCGGGAATGTCTGGTAGAAGAATCCTAACATCAACTCCTTGCAATGCTTTAGTTTTTAATTGGTCGAAAAGGGTGTTGTCTGGAATAAAATAAGGCGTTGAAATGTAAAGTTTTTCTTTTGCATTTGAGATTATTGAAGAAAATATATTTTTAACAACATCTGAATTTTGAGTTACGCCTTCTGCGTAAGGAGTTAGTTCTGCAGTGCCTGAAGTGGTTTGATTTTGGTTTGGAATATACTTTGAATAATCTTCTTCAGATTTTGTAACAAAACTCCATTGTCTTAAAAACATAAGTAAAAATTCTAAAGTTGCAGGGCCATCAATTTCAATTCCACAATCTTTCCAATAACCGTAAGGATTTTTTTCATTAACATATTCATCACCGATATTTGCTCCTCCGGTGAATGCTGTTTCGCCATCTATTATTGCTATTTTTCTATGGTTTCTAAAGTTTAAAATAATGCTAAATTTAGGGATAAACTTGTTAAATGAGTTTAATTTAACGCCTAGGGCGCGAAGTTGTTTTTTCTGCTTTCTTGGTAAGTATCTATGAGAGCCAAAACTATCGTAAATAATACGAACTTCAACTCCTTCTTTTATTTTTTTTTCAAGTAGTTTTGTGAATTTGTTCCAAAGGTTTCCACTTGCGATTATGTAGAATTCTAGAAAAATGTATTTTTTTGCATTTTTAATTTTTTCTAAAATTGCATCAAAATAATCTTTTCCGTTGTTATGGAACTTGCAGTTGTTGTTTTTATAAGTGTTTAATTTTTCTGTTTCATAAAGCATGTTGTTTATAGGGTTGCTTGTTTTTGTTTGAGGAAGATTAAATTTCTCTGTTGTTTGATAAATTTTATTATATCTTCTCTTAAAATTTCTGAAAAGAATTTTTTCATGAGAAGCAAAATAGAAAAGGTAACCAAAAGAATAATTCATCATAATAAAGAGAATCCAAACTGCTTTTGAGTGGGAGTTTTTATTTGATGAAAGAATATATATGCAGGTTGAAATTGAAATTATTAGGCTTATTGTTAGAAAACTTTTAAATCCTGCAAAAATTGTTAAATAAGAAAGAACAAGAAGAACCATTTGAGCAAGAATTAGTAATAGAAAAATACCAGTTTTTAATGCTCCAAAACTAATGTTCTCTGTTTTCATTTTTTTAGTTGTGATTGGGTAATGATGTGGTTTTTCTTGATTAAGTTTCATTTTTTTCCTTATTTAAATTTGTTTTTAATTATTTTATGCAAAAAAAATTAAGAATAGTTTTTTGCTAATTAAATTGTAGTAAAAACCACATTTTTATTCAAGTATATTTTATGAAGAATTTGTTTTTAAACAATTTTGTTTAATTTATGGCTTTATATATTGCCAAGTGAATGAAAAATGCTATACTTTTTTCTATATATATGCTATATTATGTATAATTATATTATAAGGAGAAGATTTGTGGACCCGAGTGTGAGTAGATTATGTGTTTCAGGCGTTAGTGGAGGAATGGAAATATGGCCATTTGTTGTTATAATAATTTTGGTTATTTGTTCTGCTTTTTATGCTGCGTGTGAAATGGCTTATTCAACTGCGAATTTAATTAGAATGAGAAATTATGCTGATGATAAGATTCGTGGTGCGAGAAGGGCTTTGCAAATTTGCGAAAATTACGACAAAACTTTAACAACCGTTTTGGTTGCAAATAATTTGATTAATATTGCGTGCACAACTATTGCTGCATACCTTTTTGCTGGGTTAATAGCATCGCCTGTACTTTCGAACATCTTAAACACCGTTATTATGACGATATTGATTTTAATTTGTTGCGAAATCTTACCAAAAAGTTTTGCAAAGATGAAACCTGAAGTTTTTGCGATGCGTTTTTCTTTGATTATGAGAGGAACGATTATTCTTTTAACTCCAATAACATGGGTGTTTATGCAAATTCAAAATGTTGCATTAAAAAGTTCTAGAAAATCTAGCGAAAAATCTCCAACTATAACTGAAGATGAGCTTG
>JAZUCB010000075.1:0-2215 GCA_045638985.1 Clostridia bacterium | reverse complement strand
ATTATCACCAATATATTTTATTATAACACTTTACTAAGTTTAACTATTTTAAGCAACTAAACAATTCAGAGTTTTTTCAATGTAACAATGTTTTTTTAATTTTATTGCAGAAGATAGAGTAAAGATTAAAAATTTAACTTTAATTCATTTACATATAATTCTGTTTATAAATCTTTTTTATATAAACTTATTTTCTTTTAAATATTTTATTGAATCTTCCATATATTCAAGCTTGCATTCTAATGCCCAGATAGCGTTTGGTGCATATTCATTTAAAGCATTTAAAACCTTTTTTATATCCATGTTACCCATGCCAAGCCCCAAATGCTCATCAGTTTCACCATGATTATCGTGAAGGTGTACGTAAGTTATTTTTGGCCCTAAAATTTTTATCCACTCAGTAACTGAAGTTTTTGAATTGCAATGGGCATGACCTATGTCTAAATTTAAACCCAGATTTTTATTGTTCACTTTGTCTGTTATATCTTTTAGGCTTTGAGGGTCTAACTCAAGTAAATTTTCCATATCAAAAGGAATATCTTTTTTGTTTAAGAATTTATTCCAAAAAATCACAGATCTATTTATCCATGCTGGCAAATATGAAGTGGCTGGAACGTATCCATGATGAACAGTTATTCTCTTAACTTTTAATTTTTTGCTTATTTTATAAGCATAATTAAAATAAAATTTAGTTGCTTTAACAATTTTTTCTGTTTTGCTTCCCAAACACAAATCGGCAAAAGGGGCATGAAAATATTTTGATATATTCTTAGGTAAAAGCTTATTATAGTTCCTTAAGATTGATTTATAATTTTTGCACATTTCAGGATTGTGAAATCCTTGAATCTCAATTCCTAAATTATATTTATTGCATAATGGCACAACTATGCTAGGTGAGCTATCGTCGCAAAGAACTAATTCTTTCATGTGATTCTCCTTTTATTTTTCCTTTAAATTTTCTCATCAACTCCACCAAACTGCTTGATAAAAACATCTTTCATTGGCACATCGCCTGCAACATAATTAATTAAAATATTTGGATATATATTTAAATCCCAAAGTTGCAAAGATATTGCATAAACGCAAGCTTCTGATTGTAATCCACAAATATCTATGCTTTTAATATTTAAAGATTTAATATATGCTAAATCTTTTTGGTCTAGGCCATAACTATATTTTTCAAAAATAACAGCTTGAGCTGGTGGGGTGATGGAAAATTCTTGTTCAGAAATTGAGGTTAATCTTTCCCAACCAATTTTATCTTGAAATAATGGGTTTTTAGATATATCGTTTTTATATTTCGTAAATATAATTTTATCATATGAGTTGTTTGATATAAACTTTTCAAGTTTTTTACTTAAAGAAGTATATTCATCATTAATCATAAAACCTTTTTGAACATCAATAACCAATAAAACTTTCATATCTTCTCCTTAATAACAATATAACACACTTTTTAAATAAAGTGTGTTAACACACAGTTATTATATTAACTTTTCTGATTTCCGTGATGATGGATCTGGGGTTGAATTAAAGAACTTATTCATTAAAAACTTTGGTAATTTTTATATGTTGTAATCATCTCCTACCGGAGTTATATTCCATTCTTTTAACGCAGAGGCAATTACGCTTTTAATGAATGGGTCTTTTCGTTTTGTATATTCTTTTCTATTATTTTTAAAGTCTAATTCAAGAGATTTTTTAATTTCAGAATACTCTTTAACTTTTTCAGGGTGAGAATTAAGATAATCCCTAAAAAGAATGTGGTTTTGCCAAATCCTTGAATTAATGTCTTCAATGTGAATGAAGTGAGTTGCTTTTTCGCCTTTGTATTTTTTTAAAAACCAACGAATTCCGAAGTCGGCATTGCCTGTGTGAATCCAACCTGTTTTTTCTAAAACAGGAATTAATTGTTTGCCATATTCTAAACTTGAAACTCCTATTGCAATATCAATGATTGGCTTTGCGCAACAATCCACAATTGAAGTGCTACCAATATGTTCAATTTGTATGTTAAAATTGTTTAAAACTTTTTTAAGTTTTTTCTCTTGTTTTAAATATTCCGTTTTCCATTTTGGATTATACTTTTCAATTCTAACGGACTCTGAATTTAACCCTAATTTCATATTACGCCTCTTATGTAATATAAATTTAATTTTAATTGGTGCGAGTGGAGGGATTCTAACCCCCAACCCTCGGTTCCGAAGACCGATGC